>JAQVHG010000201.1 GCA_028696365.1 Methanofollis sp. | reverse complement strand
TCTGTCAGGGATGCCCGTCGTACAACCGGTGTGCACGGGAGGGGAACGAGTCCATCTTCTGCGCCTCGGGCAAGAGTTTCATGTGTATCAGTGATGAAAAGAGTTGTATCTGTCCCACCTGCCCGGTTACAAAGGAGATGGGACTAAAGTATTCCTTTTTCTGCACTCGTGGGGCCGAGAAGGCTCAGCGGTATGAGCATACAATCTGGGGGACGAAGATGGTCTGAGGAGACCATCTTCGATTTTTTTTTTGACTTTCTGATTTTCGGCTCTGTAGAAATCCTTTTGATCATTCTCTTCGCCGGGGGGCGGCAAGCCCCCGGCACGGAGATGTGGGAAGGCGGGAGAATCACGTGTGCACCCATAAAGGGTGAGGATTTCTACGGATCCAAAACGTTATGATTTTCAATAGAGTCCCGGGCAAGTAAAGAGGGGGAGGTGTGGAAGAGAGATCCTTTGCACAACCGAATTATCGACCCCTCACACTCCTACCCATCTCACCATCTCCTCACGTACTTGTACCCCTCCATCACCAGGACAAGCGAGACAGCAACAACGAGGAGGGAAAGCCAGGTGGAAAGGGAGACCGGGGCAACCCCGAGGACTGTCTGCATGAGAGGAATCTGCATCGCAAGGAGGTGCACCCCCTGCGCCGCGACCACGCCGACGACCAGGAAGGGGTTTGCAGAGAGAGGCACCCTGAAGATTGACCGACGCTCAGAGCGGCAGTTAAAGGCATGAGCGTTCTCCATAAAGACCATAAAAAGGAGGAGGACGTTTCTTGCGGCCTCGTCAGTCCACCCTGACGAGAGCAACCAGGCCCAGAGGAGGAAAGCAGTCACCCCGATATATCCTCCCGAGACCAGGGTCTGTTCCACCATCTGGCGGTTAAATATCCCTTCTTCAGGTGGCCTTGGCTTTCGGCCCATCACGTCGGATTCGCTGGCCTCAAAGGCGAGGGCAATGTCCTGGATCCCGTTTGTCACCAGATTGAGCCAGAGGAGTTGCACCGCAAGGAGAGGGATCGAGAGACCGGCAAGCAATGCGAGAGTAAAGAGGAGAACCTCGGCAGCACCGGTCGAGATAAGAAGATAAGTGACCTTTCTGATATTGTCGTAAGTGCCCCGACCCCCCTCGATCCCGGTCACGATCGAAGAGAAAGCATCGTCGGTGATGATGATCGAGGCGGTGTCCTTTGCAAGGTCGGTGCCAGATCCCATCGCCACCCCGATGTTCGCACGTCTCAGGGCTGGAGCATCGTTCGCCCCGTCTCCGGTCACCGCGACGAAGTGACCAGTGCCCTGGAGGGCGGCCACGATCTCAGACTTCTGGAGAGGGGCGACCCGCGAGAAGACCTGCCCGTTTTTGACCAGATCGCGAAAGTGATCGCCGTCAGCCCCACCAGCCCCGTCAAGATCCTCGCCGGTGATAAGGTCCGCCTCTGAGGAAGCGATACCAAGGTCGCGGGCGATCGCCAGGGCCGTCGCCGGGTGGTCCCCGGTGACCATGACCACCCTGATCCCGGCCTGCCTGGAGGTCTCCACCGCCGACGCGGCGTCGTGCCTGAGTGGGTCGATAAAACAGGCCAGACCGAGAAATTTCAAGGGGGGAATGTCCTCTTCGTCAAAGGGGAGGTCCACACCCCCGACGATATCGCCGTTCGCCACACCGATGACGCGGTAGCCTGCGGCAGCGAGGTGGGCCGCTGCTTCCATCGCACCTGCCGGTGCTTCAGGACAGCGCGGGATCACCACCTCAGGCGCACCCTTAAACGCCACTCTCATCGAGCCGTCCTCTTGGTAGAATGTTGCTGCATACCGGCGTTCTGGCTCGAACGGGATCTCAGCGAGGGGCGAGACCTCACCACGCACGGTTTCAGGGGAGAGACCCAGTTTATAGCCACAGGCGAGGAAGGCCACATCAATGGAGTCCCCGTAGTGCTCCCATTCCCCGTCCTTTCGTTCCAGCGACGCCTCGTTGCAAAGTATCGCGGCCCTGACCATCTCCTGGAGACGCAGGAACTCTTCTTCTTCTGGCGGCATGCCCGCGGCGTCGGTGACTCTCCCTTCCCCGCGATACCCTTCGCCAAGCACGGTGTAGCGTCTTTCGTCAGGGAGCACGATGAGGGTCAGGGTCTGCTCGTTGACCGTAAGCGTCCCAGTCTTGTCGCTTGCGATGCAGGTGCAGCTCCCAAGCCCCTCCACCGCAGCAAGGTTCCTGACCACTACATTCCGCCTCGCGATCCTGCTGACCCCAAGGGAAAGAGCGACGGTGATCGCCACCGGCAACCCTTCAGGGATCGCCGAGACCGCAAGGGCGACAGCCATGAAAAAGACCTCGACCGCCGGGATGCCCTGGAGGAGAGCCGCCACAGCAAGGAGTGCGCTTGCCCCGACGACCAGCACCCCCACCCATCTGGAGAACTGCTCCATCCTGATGATGAGCGGGGGCTTTGTCACATCCATCGCCGAGATGCTCGCCGCGATCTTGCCGACTTCAGTCTCTCTGCCGGTGGCAACCACCACTCCACACCCCCTACCCGAGATGGCGGTGGACCCAGCATAGGCCATGTTCTTGCGGGCCATCAGGGGAGTGTCTGCATCCACCGACTCAGTGACCTTTGCTGCAGGAACCGATTCGCCGCTGAGGAGCGACTCGTCGACCGAGAGGACATTTTCCCGAAAGATCCTGAGGTCTGCAGGGATACGGCTTCCTGGTTCCAGGAGGACGATGTCGCCGGGAACCACCTCCTCGGCCGGCACTCCCATCTCCACCCCGTCCCGCCTGACATGTGCGGTGATCCTGAGGAGGGCCCTGAGTGCCGCCGCACTCTGTTCCGCCTTCCACTCCTGCACCATGCCAAGGATAGCGTTGAGGAAGATGACTCCGAAGATGAAGAGAGCGTCGGTGGTCTCCCCGATCAGCAGGGAGATGGATCCAGCCGCAAGAAGGATGGAGATAAGCGGGCTCTTGAACTGACGAAGAAACACCTGAAAAATTGATGGAGGTATTCGCGTAGGGAGGGCATTCTTTCCATAGACCTCAAGGCGGGCCTCTGCCTCGGCGGCCGAGAGACCTTGCGGTGACGATCGGATCGCCGCGAGCACCTCCTCGTCTGGCAAGGCATGCCAGGGAGGTCCGGTACCGTCCCCAGGCATCACCGCCCACCCCCGCCAGGTATCGATCGAACATCTATATCGCCCTTCCGGGAACGGCGAATCCTTTCACGTCAGGGAACACCCCTCAGAAAAATCTTGGTCCGCATGAGTGTAACTTCGGTCTCATGCGAGAGACATAGAGCATATCCCAAATCTCTCTAGGGTTGAAGCTCTCCTCGAACTGAAGTGCTTCCTTCCAAAAATTCAAAACGCTCCCCTCGACCGGGGTGCGGGGGCAGAGCCCCCGGCGTGAGTGAGGGGGAAGGCGATGAATGCATGGGTGTGCGATGAAAAAAACTGGGAATCTCTCCATTGTCATCCATCGCTCTCAATCGATGAGGATGAGGGCCGGAGAGTTTTGGGATGACCTCATAGAATGATCTTCCTCCCGCGTACAGGTCGGCCAGAGGGATCTCTCGTCAGGGGCTCAATCGAAGACCTGCGGGTCTCCTCAAACTCCCTCCGTTCGCATCCTTCATACCTCTGGGAAATAGACAAACATGACGAGGAGGTTGCTTTCCTTGACATTATCGTGTCTTGGCGAGACCCCCTGCCATAGAGGACCATCCAGAACAATGTTCAACCGCGTATGCTTGATTGCCAGGTCCGTACCTGATTCTACAACCCACATTCAATAATTTTCTCATCTGATGCCGGTATTCACGATGATATGTCGAAGGGCTTATTATATCAACCGCAGAATAGCACTCTAATGCTGGACCGTTTCAAGGGGTGTATGCTCGGGGCGGCCATCGGCGACGCCCTCGGGATGCCAGGGGAGAGTGCCCCCATGAACCTCTCGCACATGTACCGCGGCTACCGCAAGGCATGGAAGTGGCACCCGAACGCCGGGCTCGAACCAGGGCAGTACACCGACGACACCCAGATCATGCTCCTCGTGGCATCTCTCCTTGCATCTGGTGCGTATACAGAGGAACGTTATGCCGACGCCCTCACGCACCTCTGTCTCTCAGGAGACCTGAGATTCCCTGACGGTTCGCTGATGGCGGCCTGCGAGCGTCTCGTCACCGTCGGACCCGACCAGAGTGGTGTGAACTCCGACACTGCAGGATGCGTCCCCCTTGCCGTCCCCTTCGCCCTCAAATATCCAGACCCAGTTGAACTCTCTGGGCGACTCGCAAAGGCCTGCTCAGTCACCCATACCCATCCTGTGGCCCTCGCCGGAGCCGTGACTGTGAGCATTTTCATCTCTGCCACACTCCGTTCTGCCGCAGACCCCCCCGCCGTCGCACTGCGTACCGCTTCAGCCGAAGACCCCGAGCTCGGGGCACGGATCAGGCGTGCCATTGATCTCGAGCACGAAGGGATCAGCCTCGAAAGCGCCCTTGCCGTGAT
>JAQVHG010000200.1 GCA_028696365.1 Methanofollis sp. | reverse complement strand
CCCCCGAGAAACAGTGCGCCTACGAGACGGTCTACTACGTCCTCAGGAGGCTCGTGCAGGTCTATGCACCCTTCACCCCGCACCTCACCGAGGCGATCTACCAGAACCTGCGCTGCGAGGGCGACCCAGAGAGCGTGCATATGCTCGACTGGCCGGAGGCCGACGCCGACCTCGTCGACGAAGACCTGGAAGCGGCGATGGCCGTGGTGCAACACTTCGACGACGCCGCCGCCACCGCACGCCAGGACGGGAAGCGCAAACTCCGCTGGCCTGTCGCCGAGGTGGTCGTGGCCACGAGTTCAGAAGAGGTCAAGGCGGCGGTCGTGCGGCTCAACGCCCTCTGCACCTCACGTGCGAACGCGAAGGCGGTCACGGTCGTCGGCGGGCACTGGGAGCGTATCGGGTGGCAGGCCGAGGCCGTGATGCGGGCGATCGGCCCGAAGTTCGGAAGAGACGGCCCCAAGGTGAAGGCGGCGATCGAGGCGGCCGACGGCAACGCCCTCAAGGCCGCTCTGGCCGAGTCAGGGACCGCCACCCTCGGCGAGATCGAGGTGACGCCCGAGATGGTCACCTTTGTCGAGGCGATGCCTGAAGGAATCTTCTCTGCCGAGATGGAAGACGCCACCGTCTACGTCGACGTCAATCTCACACCCGAGATCGAGGCCGAAGGGTTTGCCCGCGAGGCGATCAGGCGTCTCCAGGACATGCGCAAACAGCACGACCTCAAGGTCGACGACCATATCACCGCCGAGATCGCCGTCGAAGACGCACGAGTCGCCGGGCTCCTCCAGACCTGGGCTGACGGGATCGGCGGCGAGGTGCGGGCCACGGCCCTCGACGTCCACGACGGCGGCGGACTCAAAAACAAAGACGAGTGGGCATTCACCGCCGAGTGGGAGGTCGAAGGCGTCGCAATGACGATGGGGCTCTCACTCGCCGAGGAGTGACCGAAGATACTGACGCCCCTCAGGGGCCGAGAAGAGCGGGAGGGCCTCGTCGGCGTCGATGCGTCGGCGTTCGACGACGACCCGCTCGCCGGTCCTTGGGTCCATTCCCTCTTTTGTATATCGTCCGTGCCTCACCAGCGTGCCGCGCCGCTGCCAGGCCGGAGTTTCGGCAAGGTTGACCCCGCGTGCAAACATCAGTTCGTGCATCCCTGAGGCGTTCATCCCCTTCAGCCGTGCGCCGACCTCGCGGGGGGGCAGTCCCTCGTCGAGGAGGGCGGCCTGGCAGTAGGCGTTGATGTGGTTGCGCCACGCCTCGGCCTGGCGCATGGCCAGGTAGTCCTGGGTATGGGCCGGGGTCGTCGGGATCACCCGGCTGTCGAAGGCGACCGGGGCGTCGAGCCCGGCCTCAAGGGTGAAGGCGCTTGCAGCGTACGAGGCGGCGACCGAATCGAGTTTCTCGACCCGTCCGCCGAAGGGGAGGTCGGCAAAATAGAGACTGATCTCGTCTGAGAACGTATAGGCAAAGACAGGGTTGAGCCCGCTCTCGGCGAGGAGACGTCGGCAGGTCCCGACCATCGCGGCGTGGAACCGGTCGTCGAAGGGTTTGACGCAGGTGCGGGTCAGCCGGTGAAATGCCCGGCCGTCGAGCCTGACGATCACCGGGGGGTAGATGGCAAGGGTGGAAAAGATCTCGTGGGTGTCCATGTGTGACGCCGGACACCTGGAATTATGCTTCCACAATATCGTTATTGGCCGCCGCCGTTTTCCTGAACGCCCCGGCGACGTGGCGGATGATGATGATGTCGCCGATGTCTTTGATGATCCGGTACGGGATCAGGTAGCCGCGGTGGCCTCTGGGATCGGCGAGTTCGGGGTTGAGTTCGCCGACGGCGAGCGACTCGATCTTCTTGCCGTCGATGTTGATCAGGACGTCGTCGACGACCCCGACGTAGATCGCCTTCTCAGTAAAGACGTTCATCCCAAAGAGATCTGTGACCTGTGTCTTCATCACTATCGGTTCAAGGTATAGACTATAAACGTTAAAAACTCTATCATTCGCCATGAACGGATCCCTCAGGATTGGGCATCTATTTGGTATTCCTATCTACCTTCACTGGACATTCCTCCTGGTCATCCCGCTCTTCGCCTGGATCATCGGGAGCCAGATCGTGCTCACGACCCAGTTGCTGGCAAGCCTGTTCGGGCTCGAGATCACGATGACGCTTTATCTCCAGGGGTGGAGGCCCTATATCCTCGGGACGCTGGTGGTGCTCGGGCTCTTCGGGGGCGTGTTGGTCCACGAACTGGCGCATTCGGTGGTGGCGAAGTCGAAGGGGATCACGATTCATTCGATCACGCTCCTCATCTTCGGCGGGGTGGCGTCGATGGAGGAGGAGATGCCCGACCCGAAGGTGGAGCTCCCGATGGCCCTGGTGGGGCCGTTGACGAGCGGGGCGATCGGCGGGATCTTTCTTGCGATCACCTACGGGATCGCGGCGGCGGCAGAGACGGGGGCGATGGACCAGGGGGTGGCCGGGGTGCTCGTCTTCTTCTTCGGCTACCTTGCGCTCCTCAATGTCATCCTCTTCCTGTTCAATCTGCTGCCGGCGTTCCCGATGGACGGGGGGCGGGTGTTGAGGGCGTGGCTGGCAAAGAAGATGCCGCTGCACCAGGCGACGAGGATCGCCGCCGATGTGGGCCGGGGGTTTGCGGTCTTCTTCGGGATCTTCGGGTTCTTGATCCTCAGTCCGATCCTGGTCATCATCGCCTTTTTCATTTATATCGGGGCGAATCAGGAGGCGACGGCGGTCAGGTATAATTTCTTGCTCAAGGATGTGGTGGTCAAAGACGTGATGAGCGCTCCGGTGACGACGGTGCGCCCTGACCAGCCGGTGATGGAGGTGGTGCAGATGATGTACGAGACGAAGCATCTGGGGTTTCCGGTGGTGGAGCGCGGGGTGGTCATCGGGATGGTGACGCTCGGCGATGTCCATGCCGCCCCGCCGATCGACCGCGAGGCGATGCAGGTGCGTGACCTGACGTCAAAGGAGGTGGTGATGCTCAAGCCGTCGGCGCCGCTGACCGAGGCGATGAGGATCATGGGGAGGTCGGGGATCGGGCGGATCCCGGTGATGGATGAGGGGGAGTTGGTCGGGATCGTGACGAGGACCGATGTCCTGACGACGCTGGAGATCAAGGAGGCGTAGTGGGGGGCAATCAGGATGAGTGGTCGGGGGGGGGAGGCACCGGATCAAAACTGACGCCCCCTACCTGATCCACTGCTCTGCCATCCCCGACCTATCGCCGCTGGGGGGGTCTGGGGGCGCTCGCTCCCCGGCGCGAGATGGCCGCACAAATCTCGTGAAGATTGACGGGAGACGGCAGACACTCGATCCAAACTAGATGAGCCTCGTCTGATCCACTGCTCTGCCATCCATGCCTATCGCCATTCGCCGGGGGTCCGGGGGCACTCGTCCCCCGGCACGAGACGGCCGTACACGTCTCGTGATGAGCATATCCAAAAACCCTCTGAAGCCTGAACACTCCCTCAAACCGAAGCACTCCTCTCCAGAAATTTTGAATGCATATCTTCTGCTGGGGGGCTTGGCCGCCCCCCAGTCCCCCCGCCACACGATTGGGAGAGCGACGGTAACCCCTTCTCGTGAAGATTGAATCAGACGGCACACGCTCGATCCAGAATTGATGAGCCTCGGCTGATTCTACTTCAGCCACCCTCCACCAATCGCACCTCGACGGGGCTCACGGGGCCTGTCGGCCCCCGAGCCCCTCATCATGAAGATTGGTCGAGGACGGCGAGCACCCCGATCAAAACCAGACGGCCCTCATCTGATCAGAATTCAGCGATCCCCCGACCCATCGCCATCCGCCGGGGGTCCGGGGGCACTCGTCCCCCGGCGAGATGTCCATACACGTCTCATGAAGATTGGTATGAGAGCACACCCACTCGATCAAAACCAGACGGCCCTCGCCAGATCCAATCGTAGTCCTCTCCCATCACATCTCAACGGGGCTCACGGGGCCTGTCGGCCCCCGAGCCCCTTCTCATGAAGATTGGTCGAGGACGGCGAGCACCCCGATCAAAATCAGAGAATACTCATCTGATCAGAATTCAGCGGTCCCCGACCATTCGCCATCCGCCGGGGGTCCGGGGGCACTCGTCCCCCGGCGAGATGTCCATACACGTCTCATGAAGATTGGTACGAGAGAACACGCACCCGATCAAAACCAGACAAACCCACCCGGTCCACCTCTCTGCAATCCCCGACCAATCACCACGCCAGGGGCCCGGGGGCGCTCGCCCCCCGGCACGAGACCGTGCCCCCCTCCCCATGAAGAAATCCCCCGCTCCCCTCTTCGACTTCCAGACTTCCAGCCCCCATTCACCTCGTCTTTTTATCCTCGCCTCCCCTCGCTCTACTCAGTGCGACGGCGTGCACGAGACGGCGGCGTCCGCACTGGAGGAACGAAAAACTATGGAAAACTATTCTCAGAGGTCTCCGGAGTTGCCGGGGACGACGAACCGCACGACAGATATGGTTGCAATACACG
>JAQVHG010000199.1 GCA_028696365.1 Methanofollis sp. | reverse complement strand
CGGGCGATGGCCGGGCGCTCGCGGTGCGGCGTCCCATAGTCCACGATATCAGTCATGATCTCCTCGTCCCTCACCGCCGTACTCCGCACCACGTCCTGGTTCACGACCGGGATCGGGACGCCGACCCCGACGTACATCGTCACCCCGTAGCCGGTGAAGGTCGCCGCGCGGAGGAAGTCAGGACTCATCTCCTTGAGATTCCCGGTGGTCATAAGGTTTGCAAACCCGGTCGCCGGCGAGGACTGGGTCCCCTGGCCCACGATCATCCCCTGGGTCCCACCCAGGAAGATGGGCACCCCACTCCCGATCACCTGGTAGGTGGGATCGTTTGCGAGCGGAGAGAGCGCACCTGCGCCTGAGAACGAGACATTGCCGGTGTGAGGGAGGAGCATCCCCATATAGGTGTGGATAACACGCTCAGTCATGTTCGTGGCGGCATCATAACACTGGAACGAATTTCTCGGGTTGACCATGACGGCGTCATTGAGGTCTTCGAGGAGCAGGGTCGTCGTCACTGTCCGGCGGGGGTAACAGTCGGTGCCTTTGGAGATGGCGCGCAACTCGATCGGGTGGCCAGAGACAAAGTCTTCGATGACGTGGGCACCCCCATAGGCATTCCCCTGCGTCGTCGACTCGCTCGTCGCCCCCATATAGGCGTCCACTGCTGCAAGTCCGCTGTATGCTTCAACGTCATTGAGCCAGACCCGTTCCATCCTGATCGGGGGGTCGGCATGGCCAAAATTGAGGAAGGCACCGGTCGAGCACATCGCACCGAAGGTACCGGTGGTGACGACATCCACCTCTCTGAGGGCCTCTTCCTCGCCGAGTTCCGCGACGATATCAGGCATCTCCTCAGCAGAGACGACCCTGGCATTGCCGTCGCGTATTCTCGTATTGATCTCTTCGATGGACTTCTCCATATCGTGATATAGATTGAGCATATTAATAGCCCTTTCTAATTACTCGTAGTAATACATCGTTTCATTATGAGGGACGCTGACTCCTGTGTATGCATATCGCGGAGATCGTCGCGCATCTCGAAGAGATAGCACCCCCCGAACTCGCAGAAGAGTTTGACGAAGGACGGATCGGCCTTATTGTTGAAGGACGGGAGGAAGTCGGCACCGTCTGCTGCGCCCTTGACGCCACGCCCGCCGTGGCCAATGCCGCCGCAGCGCGGGGCGCCGACCTCCTGGTCGTCCACCACACCCCCCTCTGGACCCCGGTAACCGCGGTGCGGGGCCAGGACGCAAAGGTTCTCACTCCCATTCTCAGCCACGGCATCAACCTCTATGTGATGCATACCAACTTCGATCATGCGAGGGGTGGGGTGAATGACATCCTTGCGGCGCGCCTCGACCTCGAAGATACCAGGCAGATGTCACTCGGTGTCGTCGGGCGGTGCACCCTCCCGCTCACCGAGATGGTCGAGCGGATAGGTGGGAACGTCAGGGTATGGGGCGAGGCACACGACCCCGAGTACCTCGGCGTCGTCGGCGGGAGCGGGTTTGACCCGGCCCTCATCGAGGAGGCAGTCGCCCTCGGTGCCGACGCCTTCCTCTCTGCGGAACTGAAGCACCACGTGGCCAGGGCCTCCCCCATCCCCTGCATCGAGTCGACCCACTATGCCCTCGAAGCTCTGGCCATGGAGACGCTCGCCCTGCGCGAAGGCTGGGTCTATCTCGCGGACACCCCTCGCCTCACCACCCTCCCATGAACGAGCTCTGGGCAGAGGTGAAGGAGGCTGGGCTCACCCCTGAGATCCGCGAAGGGCTGGTCAAGCGCTACCGGATGCGCGGGCAGAAGGCGCTCGACGCGATCGAGAGCGGAAGAGTCAAGAAATACCACGACTTTTTCGTGGTACAGGGACGGAGTGAAGAATACATCGTCGAAGATGATTTCTGCACCTGCAAAGACTTCACCTACCGGGGCCGGTGCTGCTGGCACATCCTGGCCGCCCGGATCGCTGCTCTGACCGGCCGATACACCCCGGTAAATGCCTGGTATCTCGACATTATGGGGCGGAATCGGTAGAGATGATGAACACAATTATGAATCATTGACAAGTAATACAATACCAAGACGTGGTTTTGAATGCTCGAAGAAGAGTATCAACTTGATTATTTTAAATCCCAGGGACTTGTGCGGAAGGTCTGTACTAAGTGCGGGGCGGCCTACTGGACACGGGACCCTGAGAGGGAGACCTGCGGCGACGCACCCTGTGAGCCGTACTCCTTCATCGGCAACCCGGTCTTTGAACCGCATACCCTTGACGAGATGAGAGAGGCGTTTCTTTCGTTTTTCGAGCGCCACGGCCACACGAGGATCGAGCGATACCCCGTCGTCGCCCGCTGGAGAGACGACATCTACCTCACCATCGCATCCATCGCTGACTTCCAACCCTTTGTGACAAGCGGGCTCGTACCCCCGCCGGCAAACCCGCTGGTGATCTCCCAGCCCTGTATCAGGCTCAACGACCTCGACTCGGTCGGGCGCTCAGGGCGACACCTCACCCTCTTTGAGATGATGGCCCATCACGCCTTCAACTCACCCTCAGAGGACATCTACTGGAAGGACCGTGCGGTGGAGTTCTGTGACCAGTTCCTCGCCTCCATCGGTGCCGACCTCAAGAAGGTCACCTTCAAGGAGCACCCATGGATCGGCGGCGGCAACGCCGGTGCCTCGGTCGAGGTACTCATCGCAGGGCTCGAGGTGGCGACCCTCGTCTTCATGTGCTATACGAGGCAGCCCAACGACCAGGAACCGATCGAGCTCGAGGGCGAACTCTACTATCCGATGAAGATGCGGATCGTGGATACCGGCTACGGGTTGGAGCGGATCACCTGGGCGTCCCGCGGCTCCCCGACGGTTTATGACGCCGTCTTCCCCTCGATGGTCAGCCACCTGATGCAGTCTGCCGGGCTTGAGCATCTCCTGGACAACAAGGAGTTTACCAAGATCCTCGGGCTCAACGCCAAGTTTGCCGGGCTCATGGATATCGAAGGCGCTCAACTCTATCAGCTCCGCCGGAAGGTCGCCGACGCCATCGACGTCCCCCTCGATAAACTCGATAAGATGATCACCCCGATCGAGAAGATCTACGCCATCGCCGACCACACCAGGTGCCTGGCCTACATGCTCGGCGACTGCATCGTCCCCTCCAATGTCAAGGAAGGCTATCTTGCCCGCCTTGTCATCAGACGGACCCTGCGGATGATGACCGACCTCGATCTCAAGGACAGCCTTGCCGACCTGGTCGAGATGCAGATGAAGGCCATCGGCACCGACTCCTTTGAGCAGAGCGTGAGCGTGGTCAGGGAGATCGTCGACCGCGAGACCGAGAAGTACGCCGCCACCCTTGCACGCGGCGCCAGGATCGTCCATCGGCTTGCCAGGTCATATAAGAAGAAGAGCGAGCGGATCCCTCTCCAGGAGGTCGTCACCCTGTACGACTCCCACGGTATCCCGCCAGAGATGGTCAAGGAGATTGCCAGCCAGGAAGGGGCGGTTGTCGAGATCCCTGACGACTTCTACTCACGGATCGCCGACATCCATTCTGAGAACCTGCCTGAGAAGGCTGAAGACCCGATGGCAAGGTTCCGCGAGCGTGCCGCTGGGCTTCCCGACACAAAGATGCTCTATTATGAGCAGCCTTCGTCCTTCGAGTTTGAGGCGATGGTCATCGACGTCTTCGAGGGGTATGTGGTCCTTGACCAGACCCTTTTCTACCCTGAAGGCGGGGGTCAGCCCTCAGACACCGGTACCCTTGTCACCGCCGAGACGGTCGTGAGGGTGGAGAACGTCGTCAAACTCGGCAACGTGGTTCTCCACCGGGTGCAGGGTGCACCTCTCAAGCGTGGCGAGCGGGTGAAGGGAATGCTGGACGAGGACCGGAGACGGTCGCTGATGCGCCACCACACCGCCACCCACATCCTCCTCCACGCCGCAAAGGAGGTGCTCGGCGCGCACGTCCACCAGGCCGGCGCCCAGAAGGGGAGCGAGACTTCACGTCTGGACATCAGACACTTCAAGCATATCACGCCTGAAGAACTGGCCAGGATCGAGGTCCGCGCCAACGAGATCGTGATGGAGAACCACCCTGTCTCTATCAGCATCGAGAACCGGACCAAGGCCGAGCAGAAATATGGCTTTGACCTCTACCAGGGCGGTGTCCCGCCTGGCAGAGATATCAGGGTCGTCCAGATGGCAGGCGACGTCCAGGCCTGTGCAGGCACACACTGCCGTTCCACCGGTGAGGTGGGGCCGATTACCATCCTCAAGGTCGAACACATCCAGGACGGGTTCGAGCGTCTGGAGTTCTCGGCCGGCACGGCTGCGATCTATGCGATGCAGCACCTCAAAGACCTCATCGCCACCTCGGCAGAGACCCTCAGTGTCCAGCAGGAGAACCTCCCGTCCAGCGTGACCAGGTTCTTCACCGAGTGGAAGGAGCAGAGAAAGGAGATCGAGCGGCTGCAGGAGAAGGTCGTCGAACTTGAGGTGAACCAGATCAAGGGTGAGGAGATCGGCGGCGTCGAGGCCGTGATT
>JAQVHG010000198.1 GCA_028696365.1 Methanofollis sp. | reverse complement strand
ACAATTTATTCCGCACATCTCGACCGACATCAGCGCCGAGCCAAAGAAACCGGTCCTCGTCATCACCCCGACGAACGCCCCACCCACTGAGACCATCGCTATCCATGGCGGCAACCTCTCTATGCCTGCTGCCCTAACGCTCCTCTCCCTAGCCGTCGACCTCACCGGCGGGAGCGACAGCCTGTACACCAACGACGGTCTCGACCCGGTCCTTTCCCATGAGGCTCTCCTCACTGGATTCACCCTCATCGTCACCGGCACGCGCGACCTCCTGCTGAACGAGTGCGCCATGGTCCAGCCAGGGTCCATAGACGATGGCGCACTGCGTCGTCGACACCGAAATCTACGTCTATGAAAGGATGTGGCACGTCTTCGAGGATTCTACTCTCCCCGAGGCCGCCGCTCGCCAGGAAATCGCGACGTTCCTCTTCAATCACCTCGGGGAGGAATCCGCCCACTTGTAAACCTCTTCCTCCTCTTTTTTCACCCCTCCTCCAGAGGGCGCGATATAAATACCAGGGTGTACGCTCTGTCACATCGGAGGGGAGAAGACGAAAACCCTGCTGGTCGTGCTTACTGTTACGGTCCTGGTGGTCGCCGGATTGATGGTGGTCTATGCCGCGTTGCAGTCCCCAGAAGTCTGGGCACCGGAAAAAAAGAGTGAAGGTGAGCGAATAGACCTCCCAAAGCCCCAGAAGAGCGGCGGGCGATCGATCGAGGAGGTGCTCGCCGTCAGGCGGTCGGTGCGGGAGTACGCCAAGACACCGCTGAGCCTCGCCGACCTCTCTCAACTCCTCTGGTCGGCGCAGGGGGTCACCGACGAACTGAGAGGGTTCAGGACGGCCCCATCGGCCGGAGCGCTGTACCCCCTTGAGGTCTATGTGGCGGCCTGCGCGGTGGCCGACCTGCCTGCCGGGGTCTACCGCTATCTCCCGGCTGAGCACCGGCTTGAGCGAATCGTCGAGGGGGACGTCAGGCGCGACCTTTCGGGTGCGGCTCTCAACCAGTCGGCGGTGGAGGATGCTGCGGCCGTCATCGCGATCGCCGGGGTATATGAGCGGACCACTGGGAAGTATGGGGAGCGCGGCGTCAGGTATGTGTATATAGAGGCGGGGCATGCGGCGCAGAACATCTATCTCCAGGCTGCCTCCTTCGGACTCGGGACCGTCTCGATCGGGGCGTTCCATGACGATGAGGTGAGGCGCGTGCTTGGGATGAAGGAGGACGAGCGCCCGCTCTACCTGATGCCAGTGGGGCGAGTCGCGGGGTGAAGGAAGCCTTGAAGCACTCTGTGTATCTCAGGCCCCGTTCGGTCCCTCCCATCATGGTGCAGGTTGTGCTGGCGGAAGACGGATCTTCACTGCTACCTTGTCGTGAGGAGCGAGACTTTCTTCACCAGTTCGCTATCGCTCGCACATCGAAGATGTTTCACATTTTGTGGATGAGCATATCCCAAAACACACTGGGGTTAGAAATGATCTTGAACTGAATTTTTTGTTCCTGAATTTCTAAACGCTCTCCTCCATCAGGGGGCTTGGCCGCCCCCCGGACCCCCCGCGTCACGATAGGTCGTGGACGACAATCCCTCTTCATAGATTTCGAATATGCCTTCCCGACCCTATCTTCATCCCGGGGGTCCGGCGGCAGAGCCCCCGGCACGGTGGAATTAGAAGGTATGAAGGCATGGTTGGGCAACGAAGAGAGGGAGGATTTCTCCGCCACATTCAGTGCTCTCTTCTGAGAAGGGGGAGGGCTGGAGAGTTTTGGGATGACTTCGATGAAAAAAATATTTCAGATTTTTTGTCTCTGTAGAAATCCTCTTGATGAATCTCTCTGTCGGGGTGCTTGCCCGCCCCCCAAACCCCCCGCGCCACGATTGGTTGAGGACGGCAGCACCCTCGTCATGGTCATCTATTCTGCCTTCCCGTCTCTATCGTGCTCCCAGGGGTCTGGGGGCACTCGCCCCCGGCCAAAGGGGTAGGAAGGCGGGGGACACACATCCCCCCACACAAGAGGTGAGGGTTTCTACAGAGCCGATTTTTTCTTCACTGGCGCTCGCGTCCTCCTCTACGATGGGGATAAGATAGGAGCGACGATTGAGAGACCCCTAAGGTTCTGAGACAATGCCCAAATTATTTTCTTGTGAGCGCATCCCCAAAATCTCCTGTCCTCTCCGAAGATGACAGAGAGATGGGTTTTGAACGCCTTGTTCCCAAGGACTCCTCTGGTCGTTTCCAGAGGGTGAAAATTAAAAAAACCAACTATCTGAGCGGTGCCTGACCTCTCGGACTGAAGCCAGCGGAGAGCGACCGCTGACGCTCATCGATTCAGACTGGATGTGACAGAACGCACATCCTAAAAAAAGGAGAAAGAGAAAAACTCAGTATCTCCGGTATTCGTTGCACGGGCGTGGCGGACGGGCCTCGTCGATACGAAGCGTACGTCCGACAAACTCGGTTTCCTTCAGGGCTTCCTTGGCGCTCTCGGCCTCTTCAACGGTTCCCATCTCAACGAACCCGAACCCTTTGCGCTCAATTACACGGACGCTCTTGACGTCGCCGTACTGGGAGAACAATTCTTCCAACTGATCTTCAGTTACCGAATATGTCAGGTTTCCGACATACAACTTGCTGGTTTCCATTACAGGTCTCCACTTATATGATGATTCTTATAGGTGATGAATCCTTGGGTGGCGAGATGCAGTTGGGTAATGCGAAGGGCCAATTCTATGCATCTCCCTCCTCTCCGCTATACCAGAACCTCCCTCATCCTCTCAGTCTCGCACAATCTCTACCCCCGCCTCCATGATCGCCTCCTCAATTGCGGCCTGGAGGGCGGCGTCGTGGAGGGCGTGGTCGAGCATCGGGAACCCTGCCACCAGGGCGAGGGGCTTGAGCACGAGAGCCGGGGCCTGGCCGCCTTTCGTGGGATGCGAACCCGGTGCCGCAACTTCGGTGGACCCGTCCTCCCAGATGGCGAGGTTGCCGTAGCCCTGTGCGTCCCAGAGTTTTCTGATGATCTCACGGGTATGCAGCATTTGTCTCTCCCTCGAACAAGTGAGAGTGAGGGCGGTGGGTATCAAGTTTGTGGCACTCTCACTTGCAAGGGAGAAACGGCACTTTCATGCCGTGTCGGTGTGAGAGTTTTGTAAGAGTCAGGAGGAAACCAAGAGATGGAGCACGCCGATCACACACTATATCTGACCGACGGCCTGGAAAAAGCCCTGAAATCCGGGGACGAGGAGGCAGTTCAGGCCGCGCTCCACGATCTCCTCCTGTACAAGAGCGTGCGCCCACTTGCGCCCACAGACCTGGACATCGTCGTCAAGGTGCTGGACCGTGGCGGCCGGGCGGCGCAGAAGGCCCTCCAGATTATACATGCCTCGGCCGCACGCCACGGGACGCTCCCCTCAGACCGGGAGGCGGCGCTCGTGCGACTCCGTGCGGCCCTCGAACATGCAGGAGATGACCGCACGGCGGTGAAACATGCCCTCCACCTCCTTGCGGTCCTGGGCGATGACAGTGTGGTGATCGAGCGTCTGACCGCGGACGGTGATGCGGTGCGCAAGGAGGACTATCTCTCCCCTGTGCTAGCGGCTGCCCTCACCCGCTATGACGCCGACCTCGCCAGGTTGCAGGCCGCGCTGAGCAAGCGGGCGGCAGAGGAGATCGCGGCCATCAGGGAGTACGCCCGCGACCCCGAGACCTATGAGGAGCGGGTGCGCCTGATGCAGGAGGACGAGGTCGAGATCCTGTAGGGCGGGCCACAAAAAAAAGTGAAACGATCGGCCGTCAGTTTTCAGGCACCATCAGCGCCAGGTCCTCGGCGACGGTCGTGTTCGCCCTGATCCCGAATTTCTCGACAAGCACCTTCAGCACGCCGGGGGAGACGAAGGCGGGCAGGCGGGGACCGAGGGTGATGTTCTTCACGCCCAGGTTGAGGAGAGCAAGAAGGACGAGCACCGCCTTCTGCTCGTACCAGGCGATGTTGTACGAGATGGGCAGGTCGTTGATCCCGACGTCGAAGGCCTTCGCGAGCGCCTGGGCGATCACCACCAGGGAGTAGCAGTCATTGCACTGGCCGGCGTCGAGGACGCGGGGGATGCCGCCGATGTCGCCGAGGTCAAGATTGTTGTAGCGGAACTTGGCGCAGCCCGCGGTCAGGATCACGGTGTCCTTCGGCAGGGCCTTCGCAAACTCGGTGTAGTAGGAACGCTCGCCCTGCCGCCCGTCGCAGCCCGCCATGACGATGAACCGTCGGATCGCGCCCGTCTTCACCGCATCGACCACGGTGTCGGCGATGGAGAGCACCGCACCATGGGCACACCCGGTGATGAGGTCCCGGTTCCCGTCGCCGCCCTTCTCACCGAAGAGCGAGACCCACCGGGGCCGTGCCCTGCCGTGCAGATTTTTCGGGGGCCGGCAATGTCGTGCGTGCTCGATCACGGCCGAGAAGTCCCTGGTGCCGTCCGCGGCGTCCGGGATGTGAGTGCACCCGGCAAATCCGACCGGGCCGGTGGTGTAGATGCGGTCCCGGTACGACTCCTTCGGCGGGACGAGACAGTTGGTGGTG
>JAQVHG010000197.1 GCA_028696365.1 Methanofollis sp. | reverse complement strand
GGGGTGCTGAAAGACCGTGAGGTCAAGGCTGTCCAGACCGGCGGGCCGTCAGGCGGGTGCCTGCCGGCAGAGAAACTCGACCTCTCAGCGGACTTCGACGAACTGCTCAAGGCCGGGTCGATGATGGGGTCAGGCGGGATGATCGTGATGGACGAGCGCACCTGCATGGTCAATGTCGCTCAGTATTTCATCGACTTTCTGGCCGAGGAATCATGCGGGAAATGCACGCCCTGCCGCGAGGGACTGAAGGCGATGCAGACACTCCTCCATGGCCTCACCTCGGGCACGGCCAGGCCCGGCGACACCGCTCTACTCAAGGAATGTGCGGGACATGTGCGGGACACCGCGCTCTGCGGCCTTGGCAAGACCGCCGCAAACCCGGTGCTCTCGACGATGCACTGGTTCCCAGAAGAATATGAGGAACACGAGACCGAAGGGTTCTGCAGGGCCGGGGTCTGTAGCAGGCTGTACGCTCTTGAGATCGATCCTGAACTCTGCACCGGGTGCACGCTCTGCGCCAAGGTCTGCCCGGTCGACGCCGCCACCGGCGAGAAGAAGCAGACGCACCATATCGACATGGAGAAGTGCATCACCTGCGGCTCGTGCATCGACGTCTGTCCGGTGAGGGCGGTCAAGGTCGTGAAGGAGGCGAGGTGAGATGGTAGAAGTGACGATCGACGGGCAGAAGACCGAGGTCGAGAAGGGGACGACCGTTCTGGAGGCAGCGCGTGCCCTAGGCATTGAGGTGCCTACCCTCTGCTACCACGAGGGCCTGCCGCCGGACGGAAACTGCCGCCTCTGCCAGGTGGAGGTGAACGAACTCGGCCGGAACAAAATGGTCGTCTCGTGCATGTACCCGATCACGCGATCGGTCGAGATCAGGACCGACACCCCAAGAGTCCGCGAGGCCCGCGCCTTCGTGCTCAAACTCCTCCTCACCCGTTCGCCCCACTCGCCGGTCCTCCAGCATCTCGCCGCGGAGTACGGTGTCGAACCTCTGGACGAACATTTCGCCCCTGGTGGAGGGCCCGATCTCTGCATCAGGTGCGGTCGGTGTGTGCGGGCCTGTGCCGATCTCGGGAACTGTCTCGGGTTTGTCGGGCGTGGGTGGGAGAAGGAGGTGCACACACCCTTCAGAGAGCCGACCGCCGACTGCCGGGGGTGTGCGGCCTGTGCCGAGGTCTGCCCGACGGGTGCGATCCCTGTCGTCGAAGATGAGGAGGCGGGCACCAGGACGATCTGGGGCCGGACCTTCGACCTGGTCGCCTGCGAGGTCTGCGGCGAACTGTTTGCGACGAAGGAACAGATCGAGGTGGTGGAACCGGGGTTTGAGACGAAAGGCCGGCGCCTCCTCTGCCCGAGGTGCCGGCGGATCGCCGAGGCGCGGGAGGTCGGGACCGGGGTGGGATCGCGCGAGGAGAAGAAAGAATGACCATCTCGATCTGGCGACGGGATGGGAACGGTTAAATTGGAGAGTAAATATCGTGGGACTATCGAGGGGGGGAAATAATGGAAAAGACTGAGAACCTGCTGCTGATCACCCCTGACAGGTGCATCGGCTGCGGGACCTGCGAACTGGCATGCTCGCTTGGGCATGAAGGAGAGTTTCGACCGGCGGTATCGAGGATATCGGTCCATCGGTTTGAGGCCGGGGTGAACGTCCCAATGGCCTGTCTGCAATGTGACAAACCAGCATGTGTGGCCGGGTGTCCCACCGGCGCCCTGGAGAAGGACACCGAGACCGGGATGGTCAATGTCATTGCGTCGAAGTGTATCGGATGCCGGATGTGCGTGATGGCCTGCCCGTTTGGCAACATCTCATACAGCATGGCGGAGAAACAACCATTGAAGTGTGACCACTGCGGCGGCCACCCACTGTGCGCCGAGTTCTGTCCGACGAACGCCATCGAGTATCTGCCGGCGGAGACCGCGACGATCCAGCGGAAGAAGGCGTTCTCGGCAAAGATTGCCGCAGGACTTTCGGAGGTGGAGATCTGATGTACGGCTGGATGGGGACGGTGCTCCGCATCGATCTTGCGGCGGGCACGGTCAAGAAAGAGGCACTGAACAAGACGTTTGCCGAGGAGTTCATCGGGTCCAGGGGTCTTGGCGAGAAGTACTTTATGGAAGAGGTCGACCCGACGGTGGACGCCCTCTCGCCGGGGAACAAACTCATCTTCGCCACCGGACCGTTGACCGGGACGATGGGCGTCTCGACCGGGCGCTACGACGTCGTCGCCAAGGCCCCGCTGAACAATACTCTTGCCTCGTCCAACTCGGGGGGGTATTTCGGTGCCGAGGTGAAGTACGCAGGTTACGACCTGATCATCTTCGAGGGCAAGGCGGCAAAGCCGGTATATGTCTGGATCAACAATGCCGCCGTCGAGATCCGCGACGCCTCGCATCTCTGGGGCAAGACGGTCTATGAGACCGACGATGCCCTGAGGGAAGAGACCGACCCCGAGGCAGAGGTGGCCTGTATCGGACCTGCTGGCGAGAACATGGTGCTCTTTGCGAACATCATGAATGACAAGCACCGTGCGGCCGGGCGGACCGGGATCGGGGCGGTGATGGGTTCGAAGAACCTCAAGGGCATCGCCATCCGCGGGACCAAGGGGATCAAGGTCGCCGACAGGGATGGGTTCCTCTCCATTGTGAGGGAGGCGAGGAAAAAGATCAAAGAGAACCCGGTCACCTCCCAGGGCCTGCCGACATATGGGAGCAATATCCTGGTCAACATCATCAACGAGGCCGGGGCTTTTCCGACGAACAACTGGCGCGAGGCCTACTTCGATGAGGCTGACAAGATCTCGGGGGAGACGCTCACCGGCGAGCACCTGGTCCACGGCAAAGGCTGTGGGAGTTGCGTGGTCGGGTGCGGCCGCGTCGCCAAGGCCCATGGACGCTACCAGGAGGTCGGTGAGGGGCCGGAGTATGAGTCGGCCTGGTCGTTTGGGGCGGACTGTGGGATCGCTGACATGGATGCCGTCCTGAAGGCGAACTTCCTCTGCAATGAACTCGGGATGGACACCATCTCGATGGGATCGACGATCGCCTGTGCGATGGAACTCGCCGATATCGGGGCGATCGATCCGGTGCAGGACGGTTTCGAGGTCCGTTTTGGGAATACTGAGGCGCTGGTCGAACTGACGCGGGCCACTGCCTACCGCAAGGGGTTTGGCGACGACCTGGCCCTGGGTTCGTACCGCCTGGGCGAGAAGTACGGCCACCCCGAACTCTCGATGAGTGTCAAGAAGCAGGAGATGCCGGCCTATGACCCCAGGGCGATCCAGGGGATCGGGCTGGAGTACGCCACGTCCAACCGCGGTGGGTGCCATGTGCGTGGATACACCATCTCGCCAGAGATCCTTGGCCTCCCGATGAAACTGGACCCGGCGGTCACCGAGGGGAAGGCCGATGTCCTCAAGGTCTTCCAGGACCTCACTGCCGCACTCTCTTCGTCGGGCACCTGCCTCTTCGCCTCATTTGCGATCGGTGCCGACGAGATCGCTGCGGAACTGAAGGTGACCACAGGGGTCGACTATACTCCAGAACGGATCATGACGATCGGAGAAAAGATCTGGAATATGGAGCGGGTGTTCAACCTCATGAACGGTTACACCGCCGCGGACGACACTCTCCCGCCCAGGTTGCTCAACGACCCGATCCCGCGAGGGCCTGCAAAGGGTCAGGTCAGCAGGTTGCCCGAGATGCTGCCCGAGTACTACAAGATCCGCGGCTGGGACGAGCAGGGGGTCCCGACACAGGAAAAACTGGAAGAACTTGGACTGGCGAAGTTGGTCTGAAATATTTTTTTTGGCTCTGTAGAAATCCTTTGGACAGTTATCTCTGCGGGGGGAGACCAAGCCTCCCCACGCCACAATAGGTCATGGACTGTAACGCACTCGTCATGGTTATCTATTCTGCCTTCCAGACCTCATCGTAATCCCGGGGGTCCGGGGGCAGCGCCCCCGGCCGAAGAGGTGGGAAGCGGGGGACACACACTCCACACAATAGGTGAGGGTTTCTACAGATCTATTTTTTCAACTTTTTAGAGGGCCTCTGGACGGAGTTCTCTTGCGGGAGGCTAGCCGCTCAAAAATCAAAGATTTTCTCAAGCTCGCTCGCGCTCGCACCAACCACACGATATGGTGGAGGACAACAGCATCCTCTTCATGGCCCTTCATTCTGCTTTCCCGGATCTATCTTCCTCCCAGGTTCCGATAAATAAAGTGAGGACGAGTTCGAGAAAAATTTTAATTTTCGGGCTCTGTAGAAACCCTCACACTTTATGGGTGCACGCGTTACTCACCCCCCCCTTCCCTCATGAATCTCGCCGGGGGCGCTGCCCCCGGACCCCAGGGATGAAGATAAGGACGGGAAGATATCATGGGCAACTGTGACAAGAGTGCTGCTTTCATCGACCTATCGTGGGGCGGGGGGTCCGGGGCGGAAAGCCCCCCGCCACTGAGATTCATTAAGAAGATTTCTACAGAGCCAAAATAAGAGGTCATCTCTATACCTGATGCCTGCAGATCTAGACGACACAGGAACACTATGGATACGCAGAGATATCACCC
>JAQVHG010000196.1 GCA_028696365.1 Methanofollis sp. | reverse complement strand
GGGGGTTGTTCTGGGGGCGGCAAGCCCCCCGCAGAGATAACTGTTCAGAGGATTTCTACAGAGCCCCTGTTGCTGGATCATTCTTTTTTAAGACAGGAGAACTGGTGAGGATTTTTCATCGCCGCCGCCCGCCGCACTTCGCCCTCGGTGTTCAGCACCCAGGGGATGACGAGGAGATAGTGGGCATGGGCCTGTGCAACGAGGTCGTAGCCGAGGCGGTCGGCGCGCGGGAGGAGGACGCTGGCCCCGACTGAGGGGGCGAGGCCGATGGGATCCTCGATGGGGCGCGAGAAGATGAGCCCGGTCTTCACCTGCGGGAGGACCTCCCTGACCGCCTCTAGGCTCGAAGGATAGAAAGAGACGATGAGCACCCGGTCGGCCCCGTGTTCCCTGACCGCCCCGCAGACTGCCGCCTCGGTCCCGACCTCTTTGATCTCCACCACGAGCCCGCAACGCCCCAGGACAAGGTCGAGCACCTCCTGGAAGATCGGGACCCGCTCGCCTCCGCCGGCGTCGAGACGCCGCACCTCTTCGAGGCTAAGGGCCCCGACCGCTCCATGCCCGTTGGTCGTCCGGTCGACCGTGGGATCGTGGACCGTCACCAGGGCGCTGTCCTCGGTCTGGCGGATGTCGACCTCGACATAGTCGGCGCATGCCATTCCCTCCTTGAGCGCCGCAAGGGTGTTTTCAGGGGCGACGGCCCGCGCCCCCCGGTGGCCGATGATGAACATGCCCGCAGACATGTGCCGCGATGATATAGAGATGACGGCCCTTCACGTGATATATGGTCATTCGTTCCCTCTCAGGGTCGCCCTAGTGGCTGTAATAATGAAGATTGAGGGGAAGAAAAGCGCTGAAAAAGAATCACTTGGGCTCTGTAGAACCTCTCCCCTCTTGTGTGGGGGAGACGTGCGTCCCCCGCCTTCCTATCCCTTTGGCCAAGGGCAGGGCCCCCGGACCCCCGAGACCCCGATAGGGGGGGGCTGGAAGCAGAATAGATGACTATGATGAGGGTACTGCCGTCCTTGACCTATCGTGTTGTGGTGGGGGGTTTGGGGGGCGGCACGCTCCCCGCCAGAGAGATTCATCAAGAGGATTTTTACAGCGTCGATCTTCGAGCGATCACCCCCCCGGTACAGAGAGAGATCAAGTGAATTTCTACAGAGCCCTCGAAGAAAAAAAAATCAACCGCGAAAGATTCGTGCAGGCCCCGGACAGGACCGGAGTCTGCGAAAAAGATGAGAGCGACCTCTGAAAAGGTCACTCCATGTTGTACTTCTCGATCAGTTCCTGCCAGTAGGGGTCGTCCATCAACTTGTCAAGCCCCTCGTTGAGGGTGTTGAGAAGTTCGGTGTCGCCCTTTCTGACGCCGATCCCGAAGAACTCCTGGGTGTCGACGGAGCCGATCTTCTTGAGGTCCTTGCCAGCGATGACATCGTTGATGACCGTGCTGTCAAACATCACGGCATCGATGTTGCCGTTCTCGAGGTCGGTGGCAGCCATGGAGATGGTGTCATAATGTCTCACGTTCTCCTTGGGCATCGTGCCGTTCTCGACCAGGTGCTTGTCCATCCAGATCCCGGCGGTGGTGCCGCGCTGGGTTCCGACGGTCGCCGTGCCGGCTAGGACATCGTCCATGGTCAGGTCCGATTCGGCCTTGGTGATCACTGTCTGGTTGACCTGCCAGTATGGGTTGGTGAAGTTGACCTTCTCCGCCCGGTCAGGGGTGATGGTCATCCCAGAGTAGATGATATCGATGTTCTTGTGTTCAAGCGACGTGACCAGGCTGTCGAAAGCGATCTGCCTGAACTCAACCTTGAACCCCTGTTCTTCTGCGATCCATTCTATCGACTCGGTGTCAAACCCGGTGGGATTGCCTTCTTTGTCGACCAGCGAGAAGGGAGGATATGGGGCGTCGATGCCGACGACGTAGGTCGGCACATCCCCTGCCCCGGCCTCGGCGGAGGCGCTGGGAGTCTCGGTCCCGGTGCATCCTGCAAAGCAGGCGCACATCACTGCAGCACCGATGAGCAGAGCTGTGATGACTGATTTTGACATCTAAGAAAGGTTTGGGCGTGAAGTTAATATCTTTTATTAAATGAGCCATGAAGATGCCGCGGGGCGGTCATGGGCCTGCGCCGCCGCCTATATATAGCAAGGTCTCGATCCTTCTTGCGATGCGGACAAGCCACCGGCTTCTTCTCCGTCTCCTCCATGACCCTTCGTACGACTTCGAGGAGGTGGAGGTGGTATATCTCGACCGCGGGGCGCCTGAAGACCGTTCGACGGTGAAGGGGGGTGAGATCAGAGCGATCGAGAAGGGACACTTCATCGTCTGCGTGCGGGGGAAGGAGACATTCATCCCTCTCCATAGGCTTCTTGAGATCCGGTATCAGGGCCGGCGGATGTGGGCCAGGGCGGAAGGAGGGGTTGTCCGGGGGTAAGGATCTCTTGGGACCTATTTCACCATGTCTGTTCTCTGGTCCACTGTGAGCATGAACCCGTCGTTGCCTCAGATCCTCGTGTCGCGAAGGTACAACGAATAACCATAGAGCATATCCTCAAACTCTCCAGCCCTCCCCCTTCTCAGAAGAGAGCACTGAATGTGGTGGAGAAATCTTTCCTCTCTTCATTGCCCAACGATGTCTTCATGCCTTCAAATTCCACCGTGCCGGGGGCAGCGCCCCTGGCGTGAAGATTGAGGAAGGCGGTTGAATCGCGCTCGTATCGAGAATTGGTGAGGGTTTCTACAGGCCCTACAGAACCATATCTTCATGCACGGAAGGGTATGACCATCAGATCTCTAGGGGGCAGGCAGTTGCTGGGGCATTCACCCTACAGAAATAAGATTGTACGGCTCTGTAGAAATCCTCATAGATCTCTCTGACTATCCTCCTGATCACCTGACTACTCCTTTCTTCGCACTGGGGGTTGCACCCCCAGATCCCCGCCACAAGATGGAATCAAGGATGGCACATCTCTCTTCAGATCCATCGATTGATTCTGTCTTCCCTGTTCTATCTTGTTCCTGGGGGTCCGGGGTCAGCGCCCCCGGCAAGAGACTATGGGAAGGTGGGGGAGTCGCGCTCACACCAAGAGTTGACAAGGGTTTCTACAGGGCCAATTGTACAGAATTATTTCTCATAGCATCCCTTCCCTGAGTATCCGCTCCGCCGGTGACTCCCCACACCACGAATTCATTCTCCCAACGATCCCTGCGGACGCAAAGATGATGTTTTCTCGCAGCAAGAGATGATCGTGCAAACATTTGTTGCATTTCTCGTCGTGCTCCTCCTCATCGCAGTCGCAACTGTCAGGTTCCGTCTCAACCCCTTCCTGACCCTCTTCTCCGCAGCGATTGTGTATGGGCTTCTTGCAGGTGTGCCGGCCGAAGAGGTGGTTGGGACCGCGGCGGCAGGTGCGGGAAAGATCTTTGTGCTCCTGGGCGTGGTGGTCTTTGCCGGGTCGGTCGTCGCTGGCGTGCTCAAAACGCCGGGGTACCGCGAGCAGATCGTACAGGATCTCTCCGGCCTCTTCAGGCGCCCGACCTGGGTAGGGATGGTCACAGGTGCGATACTTGCTGTCCCCTTCATGTGCTGCATTACCGCCTTCATAGTCGCATCGCCCATCCTCTCCTGCCTCTCCGACCGGAAGCGTGCCCTCTATGCCGCGGCCATCGGGAGCGCCCTCTCGTTTGCGCTGATCTACCCGACACCAGTTACCCTTGCAGCCTCAGCGGCGGCTCCGGCGTTCTCCGCCGGAGAATACCTGCTCGTCGCCCTTCCTCTCACACTGATCCTCCTCATTGGGGTTGGCGCGATGATGGGGCGCGACAGTTCCCCGATTATCTCTCCCAAGCGGGCCCAGACAGTCGGTCGGCGGGCATGGGTGCCCCTCGTCCTTCCTCTTGTCTGTGCGGCGGTGGCATTGATCTGGCCAGTCTTTGGCGACGGGTCGGTGCAGGCGGCCCTGCTCTTCGGGATGGGTGGCGCCCTCCTCGTTCTCGCCCCTGAAGAACGGCACGCCGCCCTCAAGTGGGGAACAAGGCATGCCGGAGTGATCATCTATGACCTCTGCGGCGCCGGTGCTCTAGGAGGGGTCATTCTGGCAAGTACCTTCCCGCAGGATACATTCGGCATGCTGGACGGCATCGTGCCTCTCCTCCTTCTCCCTCTTATCTTTGCTGTCCTTGTCCAGGCGGCGCAAGGCTCAAGGGTGGTGACCGCTGTGGTAACCGCAGTTGTCGTCTCCTCACTTCCCCTCCACCCAGTCGCCCTCGTGCTGCTTATCGCCGCAGGTACCCTCTCAGTCTCCGCCTTCAGCGATCCCTACTTCTGGCTGGTTGGGAGGATAACTGATGATTCCCCAATGGCAGTGCTGAGACATTACACCCTCCCTCTGATGGGAGTGTCCCTCTGCGTCGCCCTTTCCGGAGCGCTCGCCGGTGTGCTCCTCTAAACCCTGGTGCGGTTGCTGCAGAGTAAAAAAAGTTTTTTTTCGGCTCTGTAGAAATCCTTACTTATTGTGTGGGGGGTGTGTGTCACCCGTCTTCCCTATCACCTCACCCGGGGTTCTGCCCCTGG
>JAQVHG010000195.1 GCA_028696365.1 Methanofollis sp. | reverse complement strand
CTTTGCCTCTATTTCATACTCCTCCATTCTCTCCTCGAACTCTCCCGGCGCCATCCCTTCGTCTGACACACCTATGATACCGCTCGCGCTGTTCGGGCCGGTCATGAAGGTGTAGTCATACGTCGCTCCCGGCATTTCCGGCGGCTCGCCGATGAGGAGGGTGATCCCCGCGCTCGACGTGGCCAGATAGGTGGCTGAGGAGAGGGTGATGAAGACGATGAGCGTGGATACCAGAGCGCTCCCACTCGTCTTCGTGACCGTCGAGAAGAAGAGGGCGAGGGCGAAGAAGGAGACGATCATCAGGAACGAGAGCAGCCCGAAGATCAAGATCCGTATCGTCTCATCGATGTCAGGCACGACCCCTGACATGAGCAGCACCGCAAACGAGACCCCGACGAGCAGAAGAATTGCGAGGGCGATGGCCGCAGCGCCGCCGAGCGCCTTGCCGGTGATCACCTCGTCGCGATAAATCGGGTGGGAGAGGAGGATCTTGAGCGATTTGCTCTCCTTCTCTCTGGTCACGAGGTCGAAGCCCATCGCGATCCCGGTAACGGCACCAAGAGAGGATAGAAGCAGAGCCATCTCGTAGAAGGCGGAGAGTGGTGATGGTTTCGTGATGAGTGGGGTCTGTGCAAGTTCTTCGTCGCCGACCGCGGTACGGGCCTGGTTGTAGTCGTCCAGTTCATTATGGTACTGGACCGTCCCTGAGGCCAGGCCGACTGCGGCGATGACGAGCATGATCCCGAGGAGGCAGAGAAACCGTCTGCTCCTGACATGATCATGGAACTCCTTGGCGGCGATGACTTTGAGCCCTTCGGTTCTCATGCGGCCTCCTCCGTGGCGTGAGAGTATGGGAGAAATACGTCCTCGATGTCAGGGTGTTCTGCTTCGAGGCTCCTGACTGCGGCTCCTGCTTCTGTAAGGGTGTCGGCACGTTCGTCCCAGGTGCCATGGATAAGGATGTCTGTCAAGGTGCAGGCCCTGCTTACCCCGATGAGGCCGGTCCCCTCCCCCCAGGGCGCCACCAGGCTGAGGTTTTCGACGGCAGGAACTTCTTGAATGGCCTTGCAGAGAATTTCATAACATTTCATGGATCATTCATCTCATTTTATAATTTCGAACAATCCATTGAGGTTGAATTATAAAATCAATTATGGCACAATCCTTTACTCATCGGTCAATGTGTCAGACCAGGAGGATGTGTAAACGCTTGTGCCAGATCTTTTATTATCAGGTGGGGCAGAGATCGTACCTATGAAGTGGTGGGCTCTTCTCTGGATGGTGGTGCTGGTCTGCCTCCTGACCCCATCGGCCGCCGCGGAGAATGAGCATGTCGAGACGACAGAAATTCTCATTGAGTCTGATCCTGTTCAGATCCACGAGGAGCCCCCTGAGAATTTTATTATCATCACCGATGTAGCCGCCTCCAACAACGCTCTCATCGATTCTTACCCCTCTCTATCATATATCCGCCATGCGTACAGGGTTGTCCCTGTTGAGGAAGTCGTTCTCTCGTCTTCTGAGGTCACGATGACTGGGAGTGGTGGGGATATGGTCATTATACGTGACGACGCGTCTGAAGTGGCGTTGGAAACAGGGGTTGTCTTTTCTTCAGCATCTAGTCTGACAGAAACGGTCCCTGTCGAGGAAATCGTTTTATCGTCCTCTAAGGTCACGATGACCGAAGATAGTGGGGATATGGTAATTATACGTAAAAACGCCCCTGAAGTGGCGGTGGAAACGAAGGTCGTGTATTCTCCGGGATCAGGTATGACAGAGGCCGTCCCGGTTTATACTATGATCAACCGTGAGGAGGTTTCCAGATCGAGCGCTCCGGTGTATTATGCCCAGAAAGTGCCTGACGGCACCAGACACCACTGGGTTGATCTCGATTGGGGTGAGGCTGAGCAGGACCTCTCCCTCTCTGTCTGGCATCCCTCGGGTCTGCTCGGCACCTTCAAGGATGCTGATGATGGAAGGAAAAATGGGAGAATATTCCTGCGGATCTCTGACGAGGAGGGGGTCGAGAGCGGCACATGGTATTACCGCGTGAGCGGCCCCAGGATCCCCGTGCCCCTCGACTATAACTTCAAGACGTATGTCGGGTGAATCACATGGACCGACATTCTGCTCTGGTTCTTTTAACGCTGGTCTTTCTGGTCCAGGGCGCTGGTGCCTATGAGGTTACGTCGGGGTATGATCACCCGCCGTCAGGAGATCCTCTCACCCCGCATGAGGTCGCCCCCTGGGAACTCCCTCTTTATGTACTGGTGTACAGCCTCTCTCTTGCCCCGCTTGATCTCTTTACCTGGTCGAGTGCCTGGTTCTTCCTCCGCACTCGCCAGGCCGGGAGCGCCCTCCTTGACCATCCGGTGAGGGGTGCGATCTACCGGTGCATCAGGGCATGCCCCGGCATACACCTCCGCGCTCTCTCGGCCACCACCGGGACGCCGATGGGCACGCTCAGGTACCACCTCGACCTCCTCTACCAGAACCATAAGGTCACCGTTCTCCAGGAAGATGGGCGCCTGATGTTTTACGAGAACAGCGGGACGTACTCCCTAACTCAGCAGCGTTTGCTCAAACATTTGAGGAGTCCCACCACACGAGAGATCCTCTGCGAGGTCCTCAGGCAACCAGGGATGTCGAGAAAAGATGTGGCTGGGCTTGTTGGGATCTCGGGCCCGGCGGTCCATTGGCATATGAAAAAATTGGAGGAGGATGGTTTTGTCACGGAAAAACGATCAGGCAGGACGACGCGATATTATATCAGTGATAATATCGCTGGCGACCTGGCGGCGTGGACGGTGGATGGCACGTAGTAGGGAGAGGGATCAGGGGACCTTTTTACGGCTCTGTTGAATTCAGCATGAGGGAGAGGCAAGAAGCAAGGGCGGCACTTGAGTGATGAAGCTGCCACTGTTTACTCTGGCGAGAGGATAGGGGGATGAATTTCAGTCGTGATCATCTCGATAAAAGGCAATGGGTTCCACAACACTCAAAAAATTGCTCTTTAGAGATCCTCTTGGTGATTCTCTCTGGTGGGGGGCTTGGCCGCCCCCCGAACCCCTAGCGATAGGTCGTGGACGGCAGCACCCACCTCATGGTCATCTATTCTGCCTTCCCGATCCAATCGTGGTCCCAGGGGTCCGGGGGCAGGGCCCCCGGCACGGTGGGGTTGAAAGACATGAAAGCATGGTTGGACAACGAAGAGAGGGAGGCTCTCTCCAGCACATTCAGTGCTCTCTTCTGAGAAGGGGGAGGACTGGAGAGTTTTGGGATGACCTCATTCTCTAGGTGAGACGAAGGTGACACCTCAGTTGGTGTTTGTACTCCTGATTACGACGGCGGTCCCTCCGGTCCAGCGTGCGATGAATTCATCGATCTCCAGGTGAGTCCGTCCGCCAAAGACTGCCGGGTCTTCGAAGATGATCGTCTTCTCATCTGCTCCGACGACCACGACATAATGTTCTCTCTCTAATGGGACGATCACAGGGACTCCTTCCATGACCATGGTCGTGAGTTCGTCGGTCCCGACATTCTCTCTCACCTCCGCGTCAAACCCCTCTTCTCTGGCTACTGCTGCAAGTGCCGTTGTTGTCTCCTCTGTCTTGGTCACCAGACCGATCGCTTCACGCCACTCCTGCTCTCCGCAGTCAAGACCATAGTAGGTCATTACTGCTTGCAGGGATGCGGCGGCAGATCCCCCTTCGTCGCTTTGCCGCACGTCAGGGACACCAGCCAACCCCTCTGCACTCGACGGAATTTTCTTCAGGAAGAGATCAGGGAAGGCATAGGCAACTGCCATCCCGATGATCGCAGAAGTCAGACCGATGAGGAGAACGATCGTCAGGAGAACTGTCTGTGTATCTCTTCCTCCTGCGGTCTGGGGACGTGGTGGATCAGCGGACGCTGATTCATTTGATTTTATATATACTTTCTCCATGCTTGTGCGATCCTTTATTCTATTTTTATTTAAATATGGTGATCATAACCCTTATAATCGGTTTTAAGCGCATATTTCAAAAGATCGCATAATCTGCCATACCTATATATCTCCTTGATGCATCCGGGCAGTCTTGATGGACGGTGAACAGGTGGACAGAGATCGGTTCGAAAGACTCCCTGAGCGTATCGAAGGTCTCGTCGATCTCGCCTACAATCTCTGGTGGAGCTGGCACCCGGCGGCCCGCGTCCTCTTCAAGCAGGTGAATGGATGTGCCTGGAAGGAGAGTCGGCACAATCCGGTCAGGATGCTCCTCGACGTCCCTGAGGGCTACCTCCTCCGGGCGGCCAGGGACCGGGAATATCTCAGACGTTATGACATCATTATGGAACGCTACCGCGAGTACATGGGGAAGAAGAGTTCCTGGTTCACCGAGGAGTACTCGGCCTGCCGCCCGGTCACCATCGCCTACTTCTCTGCGGAGTACGGCCTTCACCACTCCCTCCCCTTCTATGCTGGAGGATTGGGGTTTCTGGCCGGCGATCATCTGAAGGAATGTTCAGATCTCGGCGTCCCGCTTGTCGCCGTCGGGTTCATGTACTCCTCGGGTTACCTCCACCAGCACATCGGCCCAGACGGCCTCCAGAGAGATATCG
>JAQVHG010000194.1 GCA_028696365.1 Methanofollis sp. | reverse complement strand
TGGAAGGAGACCGCTGAACGAGGGATGAGATGAGGCGGTTGCATCGTCGTAGTGGGGGGTTGCCGCTCACTCCAATCTTCTGGATAAGGGGGCCAGGAGCCGAAGGCTTCTGGTCCCCATCGAGTGGAAAGAAATGAGAGGAGATGATCGAGGAGGATCATTTTCGTGTACGACGCCTCTCATTCGCCGGGGGACGACCGCCCCCGGACACCCGGCGAAGGGTGATTGGGGGGGGATCGCTGGAAGGACAGATAAGGGGAGTGAGTTGCACGGTCAGGTCGAGAGGTGCCGTCCCCTGACAATCGTCATGATGAGGGGGCCAGGAGCCGAAGGCTTCTGGTCCCCGTCGAGTGGCGAAAATGAGAGGAACTGATCGAGGAGGATCATCTCCGCGTACTTCCCTCATCCTCCGGGGAACTCCGCCTCTGGACCCCCAGCGAAGGGCGATTGGTAGGGGATCGCTAGAAGGGCGGAAAAGGTGAGGTGAGTACCATTGTGTCGGGGGATTGCCGTCCCCCGTCAATCGCCATGAAAAGGGGACCAGGAGCCAAAGGTTCCTGGTCCCCGTTGAGTAGAGAGAGACCATAAGATATTTTCAGGGAGATCTGTTTCGTGTACTGTTCTCGTCCTCCGGGGGACTCCGCCCCCGGGCCCCCGACAGAGGGCGATTGGCAGGGGATCGCTGAACGAGGGATGGATCAGGGGAGTGAGTTGCATCGTCGTATCAGGGGGTTGCCGCTCACTCCAATCTTCTGGATAAGGGGACCAGGAGCCGAAGGTTCCTGGTCCCCCTCGATAGTGAGGGAGTAGAAGAGAACTGAAGGGGATCATCCACCGGGGGACTCCGCCCACGGACCCCCGGCGAAGGGCGATTGGCAGGGGATCGCTGGAAGGATGGATCAGGGGAGTGAGTTGCATCGTCGTATCAGGGGGTTGCCGCTCACTCCAATCTTCTGGATAAGGGGACCAGGAGCCGAAGGCTTCTGGTCCCCGTCGATAGTGAGAGAGTAGAAAAAACTGAAGGGAATCAGATTCGTACACGGTTCTCATCCTCCGGGGGACTCCGCCCCCGGACACCCGGAAGAAGACGATTGGTGAGGGATCGTTGGAAGGATGGATCAGGTGAATGATTTGCACCTTCAGGTCGAGAGGTGCTGTCCCCTGACAATCCCCATGATGAGAGGATCAGGGGCCGAAGGCTCTTGGGCCCCGTTGAGTCGTGAGAGTATGAACACAACTGCCAAGGATCCCACTCGACGACCCCCGAGCGCTTCCACTCCCCCAAAAAAGAGATACCACTCAAAACCCCAGACCGCCCTCCAACGATCTTCAGAGCACGACAGATAATAGAGAATAGAGAACAGACGAGAAAAGACGTGAAGAGGGAGGAGCCCTCAGCCGAAGATCTCCCGCGACCGCTCCAGTGCGGCGACCGCCGGGAGTTTCTTGCCGGTCAGGAACTCGATACACGCACCCCCACCAGTGGATATATGGGTGAAGGCCGCTTCAAGCCCCATCTGCTCGACAACCGCTGCGGTATGACCCCCGCCGATCACCGAGAAGGGCACCCTCGACGAAGCCCGCAAGATCTCGAACGTCCCAAGCGAGAAGGCCTGGTCCTCGAAGACCCCCGCGGGGCCATTGACGACGACCGTTCCCGACGACGAGATCTCCTCGTTCACCGCCTTCAGGGCGTCGACGCCGATATCCATCACCGGCGCCTCCCTCGGGATCGACCCGACCGCGTACTCGACCCGCTCGCCGTCCTCGCGGACCGCAACCTGGTCAGGGAAGAGGATCCGGTCACCGAACCGGTCGAGAAGCGCCTTTGCCTTTGAGACCTCGCCCGTATACTTCAACTGAGCGATCAGGTCAGCCGAAGGTGTCCCGATATCGTAACCTGCCGCCGTGAGGAAGACATTGGCCACGACACCGATGACGATCACCTGGTCGGCGACCCCGTTCTCCAAGACATTTGCCGCCACCGCGATCGAATCGTCCACCTTCGTCCCGCCCAACACAAACGTCACCGGCCGCGGCGCCCCCGTAAAGACCCGCGAGAGATTGCTCACCTCGCGCTCCATCAGGAGCCCGCCCGCCGAGCGCATCAGCATGGGCAACCCGACCACCGTCGGCTGTGAACGATGGGCCGTCCCAAAGGCATCATTGACGAAGAGATCGCCCATCGCCGCAAGACGTCGGGCGATATGCGTTCCCTTCGCCTCCTCAGGCGAAAGCGTCAGGTTCTCCTCCGCATTGAACCTGACATTCTCAAGCATCAGGACCTCGCCCGTCCGCAGGGACGTCACCGCCTCCCGCGCCGTCCGGCCGAAGATATCATCGACATACCGCACCGGCCGACCCAGGAGATGGGCGAGCTTCTCAGCATGCCCCTCCAAGGTGGAGAAATCCTTCTTGCCCGGTCGACTCTGGTGCGTCAGGACGACGACCCGGCTCTCCTCGAGTGCCTTGATCGTCGAGAGATGCTCCCGGAACCGCTTGTCATCCAGGATCTGGTTTGAAGTCGGGTCAATAGGGGAGTTGAGATCCAGACGGAGTAGGACCGTCTTCCCCTCAGGCGCAAGCTCGCGGATCGTCCCAATCGACGACATAACTCCTCTTCAGTTTACGCGGCAGCCTCGGCCGCTGCTTCGGCCGCAGCCTCTGCCTCGGCCTTCACCAACGCCTTCGCCTTGATTCTCTTGAGACGGAAGAGTTCTTCACGCTCCATCTCATCCAGCCGCATCTTGATGAACGACGCGGCCTCCTTCAGCTCAGGGATCACCTTGAATTCAAGGGCGTTCACACGCCGCTTAGTGTGGTCGATCTCGTCCAGCAGGCGCTTCATCGTCGTCTCGATCTCAGCACTCTCGATGATCGCCTCAACGAGTTCCTCGTAGGCCTCGGCCGTCTCATCGATGACCGATTGGCTCCCGAGCACCCCATATCCGCGTTCGAGCAGGTTCTTCCTGACCTTCGTCGCCTGGATCTGAGGGACGACAACGCCCATGATGTTCTTGGACTTCAGGGTGATCTCGGGGTTCTCCTTCACAGAGAAAGCCGCAGCCTTTACCCCGATAGTCCCTTCGACCGTATTTGCAAGGGCGATCATCTCCTGGGCATGCTGGTACTTGCGCAGCATCTCGCCCCGGGTGTCCTTCGCCTCTTTCAGCACCTTGAAGAACTCAAGGATCAGCCCGTCGCGCTTCATCTTGAGGATGTTGTAGCCGCGCTCGGAGAGCTTGATCTTGCGTTTGATGTCGATCAGCTCTGACCTTGTCGGCTTGACATCTCTAAGCGCCATCGGACTTACACCTCAGCCTTTGCACCCTTCCGGTAGAGCGGGTGGTACTTCTTGATCAGGTCGCGGTCGAGCCTGACAAGCTGTTCGACCGGCAGCGTGGCCAGAAGTTCCCAACCGACATCGAGAGTCCTCTCGATCGAGCGGTCCTCGTCGATCCCCTGACGGACAAACTTGTCCTCAAAGAGGTCAGCGAACTCCAGGAACCCACGATCACGCTCAGAGAGCGCGTCCTTCCCGACGATAGCCACCAGGCCACGGAGGTCCTTGCCTTCCGCATAGGCGGCATACAACTGGTCAGAGACCTTCTTGTGGTCGTCCCTGGTGTGCCCCTCGCCGATACCCAGGTTCATCAACCTGGACAGCGACGGCAGGACATTGATCGGCGGGTAGATACCCTTCCGGTGGAGTTCACGGGAGACCACGATCTGACCCTCGGTGATGTAGCCGGTGAGGTCTGCGATCGGGTGGGTGATATCGTCACCAGGCATAGTCAGGATCGGGATCTGGGTGACCGAGCCCTTCTTGCCCTTGACAATACCCGCCCGCTCGTACAGGCAGGCCAAGTCAGTGTACATGTACCCCGGATACCCACGCCTGCCAGGCACCTCTTCACGGGCCGCACCGATCTGACGGAGCGCCTCACAGTAGTTGGTCATATCAGTGAGAATGACCAGCACATGGTAGCCCAGTTCATAGCCGAGGTACTCGGCCGTCGTCAGGGCGAGACGCGGGGTGATGATACGCTCGACCGCTGGGTCGTCGGCGAGGTTCAGGAAGACGACCGCCCTCTCCAGCGCACCGGTGCGCTCGAAGTCGGCCATGAAGTAGTTGGCTTCTTCCTTCGTGATACCCATCGCCGCAAAGACCACTGCAAACTCCTCAGTGGAGCCCGGCACCTTTGCCTGACGAGCGATCTGAAGCGCGATATCGTTGTGCGGCAGACCTGCACCCGAGAAGATCGGGAGCTTCTGACCACGGACCAGGGTGTTGGTCCCGTCGATGGTCGAGATACCGGTCTGGATAAAGTCGGCCGGGGACGCACGGGCGTACGGATTGATCGCCGCGCCCTGGATGTCCAGCCTCTTCTCAGGCACAATCTCAGGCCCGCCGTCGATCGGCTTCCCGCCGCCAGAGAGGATCCGACCAAGCATGTCCTTGGAGACCGGCATCTTGATCGTCTCGCCGAGGAACCTGATCCCAGCGTCGCGGCCGATACCCGCGGTGGTCTCGAAACACTGGACGACCACAAGGTCATCAGAGGTGTCGAGCACCTGACCGCGCTTGATACTGCCGTCCGCAAGGACGATATTCACGAGCTCGTTGTAGC
>JAQVHG010000193.1 GCA_028696365.1 Methanofollis sp. | reverse complement strand
TTTGAACTGTCGAGTGCCTTAGTGGCAGGATCAATCCCTTTTATTGCCCGATCTAATTCATCACAACTATTTTTTGCATCATATTTATTTTCAAAAAAGTCTTTTGCATTTTTTATATGGAAATACACAGTATTGACCTTCTTCACCGTCTCTTCATTAAAATAGTATAATCGTTCATAATTCATGTCATAGAAGCGCGTGAGTTCATCGAAGTTGAATCGACGAAAATAATCGCGCTGATTGGATTCCCTGTGGGTTCCACTCTGAGCCTCAGAGTGAATCTCATTCATTATGTGATTGATTTTTCTATCCATGGATGCAAGGTCCGACTTGAATAAACGGAGATATTTTGTTTTCTCTTTTTTTTCTTTCATCGTGTCGCACAAAAAATTCAAGAAGAAACCTACGGTAACTCCTGCAAGGACAGAAATGACTGATGCATAGTTTTGAAATATTTCGTACATGAAGAAAAATAAATTATTTTAATAAATATTTTTATTCATCAGATATTTTCACGCGTCGTCTCCTATGCATAATCCGATGACCCCACATCGAGCAGAGAAACGTTCACCATGATCATCTGTGTCTTTCTCCCTCTTCACTGAACCTACTTTTTTGGGATCTGGTGTTCATGAATGATTTTCAAAGATGTCAATTTTGCCGAACTACGATCGAAGAAGATGGGAGAGAAGATCGATCACAGAATGTTTTGATTTCTGATCAGAGACGAACCGTCAGCAACCCTAAAATATCCTGCCCCTTCGATGGGGAGAACATGCCTGGAGGGTCTATTCGTCATTCATGGAACAGATTCTAAAAAAGAGTCTTCCACGCTGATAATACTGAGATCCTAGTCATCATCAAGAATATGATTTCCATATATTCATATCCTAACATGATTCGGAACATTTATCCTGATATACCCTGACAAATCATCAGTGACCCAGAACTCACATTCTGTCAGCTCTTTGTTGATCTCTATCAATCTCACCTCAAAAAAAGGCACTGATACTTCGTCCATCGCTCATTCGGCCTTAAGAGGGGTTTGGTCATGATACTGTAGTGTGAGTACCTGGATGTCGGTGCCTGTATCTGATGATCTTCAAAGGAGAGGAAGTCGACATCAGACCTTCCCTCATCCTCTCCTCCCACGACACCTGAGAGGTGAACGGATTTTCGAGACGCACAGATCGAAAACAGTTCGTCTCTGAGATCCTCAGACGCATCTCCCCTCTCAATGGAGCAGAACCTCAAGGCAGTGCGGCTCTCGAAGGAGGATGACAAAGACCGAAACAGATGGAGGGTCTTGAACTGCAGAATGAAACGAAGACAATTAAAGATCAAAAAGGAGCGTGATACTATTCCACGAGAAATGCCGGGTTTCCCCTCAGAGCTGAAAAAACCAGACTCTCACCCGGACACAGTCACAAAGACCTGCACCATCGAGGTGATCACCCCCCTCTTCGGCGGAGGCTATGAGGCGGGAAAAGTCGACCCAGAGATGCCCATCCGGGCATCGAGCATTCGCGGCCACCTCAGGTTCTGGTGGCGGGCGACACGGGGCGCGAGGTACGATGTTAAAGAACTTCGCCAGCGGGAAGGAGAGATCTGGGGATCGACAGAGAACCCAAGCCCTGTAATTGTAGAAATTAAGAATGTATCTCCTGGGAAGACCTACCCCTGTGCGTATTATCCAGAGGGAAAGAATTTCCCTAAGTTTGAAGATGATCATCCTCCCTATGCACTCTTCCCCTTTCAGGAAAACAAAAGAGATGGGATCCCTATTGCAGAGTGCATATCAGATATCTCATTTACATTAGGAATCTCGTATCCGAAGCAGTTCTCCGATGACATTGGCGCGGCCCTCTGGGCCTGGGTCAACTTTGGTGGGATTGGAGCAAGAACACGGCGCGGGTGCGGTGCACTCTATTGTGAAGATTTTTCGCCTTCTGAGAGCGAAAACATCGGCAAATGGTATGATCAGTGCCTGGAGAAATATAAGATCGAGTTATCCGCTCTCTCTTCTCCAAAAGATTGGCCTACCCTGCCAGAGACATTTCTGATAAAGCATGGCAATGGTACGGATGCTTTGCAGTGCTGGTATGGCGTAATACAGGTACTGCAAGCATTTCGACAGGGAAAGGATGTGGGACGGAACCATGGGGATCGTCGAAATCGTCCAGGGAGATCACGCTGGCCGGAGCCCGAGACGATCAGAGAAGTGACACATAAAAGATTCTCAAAACATACAAGAATCTCTACTATTCCAGACGACGCCTTTCCCAGAGCAGAATTCGGACTTCCCATCATTTTTCATTTTAAAGACGGAGCAGATCCCGAATCCCCAGAACTCTATCCTGTCGTTAAAGGCAAGGAAAAAACACGGATGGCAAGTCCCCTCATTTTACGACCACTCCAATGTGTGAACGGTAAAATCCTCCAGATGATCCTCCAGTTAAACACGCCACGCGTTCAGGAAGTTGTATTGAAGAAGGCTCCGAATATCCCGCATTTTACAAAAATACGCAGCCCCGATCTGGCCAGATATCCAAAATCCCCGATTGGCGCCGCCAAATCGGGGGGTAAGGTCCGATCACAAGCAGGATCTGCTCTTGATGCATTCCTCGCCTTTGCTCAGGAAAGAAAGAACAATTTTCACGAGGTAAAACCATGACCCCCCACCTCTACGTCCTCTCCATCGGCCCGGTGCAGGACTTCATCGCCGCCGCCCGCCGGACCCGCGACCTCTGGTTCGGCTCATTCCTCCTCTCAGAGATCAGCAAGGCCGCCGCCAGGGAGATTGCCGAATCCGGAGGGAAACTCATCTTCCCCGCATTAAAAAAGGGGGATAAAAATCTCGAACCCCCCGCGGAGGGCGAAGAACTCGAAGCCTTCAATGTCGCGAACGTCATCCTTGCCGAACTGCCAGAGGGAATGGATCCCAGGGCTGTGGACAGCGATGCCCAGGGAGCGGCTAGAAAAGAATGGAAAAAATATGCAGTCGGGGCGAAAAAGAAGGCCGGCACTATCGTACGGGATGACATCTGGAAGGACCAGGTCGACGACGTCATCGAGTTCAATGCCGCATGGGTACCCCTGGGAGACAAATACGCCGAAACCCGGAGGAGATGCATGCGTCTGCTCGCTGGCAGGAAGTCTCTTCGAGACTTCAGGCCTGTCAAAAAAGAATGCCCCGGCGTCCTGAAGTCCTCCCTGGATGGGGCCAGAGATAGTGTCCTGAAAAAAGAACTGAAATTGAACAGAATCCTTTCCCTCCAGATGCGCCTCAACAATGGCGAACAACTCTGTGCAGTGGGCCTGACCAAACGGCTTGGAGGAAACCGGGTCCCCTTCCCGTCGGTGTATCGTGTTGCACTGGACCCCTGGATCCGCAAAATCAAGGATAATGGCAGAGAGGCGGAGGACATCCTTGCTGAGATCGGAAAACTCTGCGCGGGAGAGAACAGTTTTGCATCAGGTACCGGTAAGAAGTTGTATCAGGACTTCCCCTATGACGGTCAGATCTGTTACCCCTCCCGCCTGGAAAGCGCGAAGAACGAACTCAAGGAAATCCTAAAAAAGAAACTCCAGAAAGAGAAACTCCAGAACAGTATCTACAGGGGCGACCCTGAAAAATTGGAAAAAATAGAAGGCCATCTCCGGACCCTTCTGGATCTCGTAGGAGAACCAAACCCCTATCTTGCGGTTCTGGTCGCCGACGGCGATCATATGGGGGAGGCCATATCGAATATCAACCTTGCAGAGGATCACCGCACCTTCTCCGGCCAGCTTGCAACATTTGCGCAAAGAGCCAGGGACATCGTTGAAAATTCATACCACGGCTGTATGGTCTACTCAGGAGGAGACGACGTCCTTGCATTCCTGCCGATGGACACCTGTCTGGATGCAGCCCGCGCCCTCCACGACGAGTTTGGAACAAACGAGCGGGGTCTCACTCTCTCGGTCGGGATCGCCATCGGTCACGCCAGAGACCCGCTGGAGGATCTGCTCGACTACGGACGGGCCGCAGAGCGTGATGCAAAGGATCCAGACAGAAACGGGCTTGCCCTGCACCTCCACACCAGAAGCGGCGGGGAAACCGCGAAGATCCGTGAACAGTGGAAACCTGAAGGGCAGAACAGTATGGACGAACGCCTGAGAAGATGGGTTGCTATGCACACACAAGACGCCATCCCGGACAAAGCGGCCTACGATCTGCTGCAGATGGCAAAAGAGTATCAAGAATGGGATAGTGTCCCCGACGGTCTGATCGAAATAGATGTCCGTCGGTTGCTCAGGCGTAAAAAAGCCGAAGGCGGCACCCGAGATCTCAGTGACGATGACATGGGATCCCTGATGCACGGCCTCGAGTCTCCCGAAGATCTCCAGCGGCGGGCATCCGAACTGGTCATCGCCCGGCGCCTTGCCGCTGCGGCCAATGGAGGTGAGGTGAATGACTGAGATGTACCTCTCCATCACCCCGCACGACCCCCTCATCGCACGGGACGCCCGGCCATTCGGTCTTGGGATCAATATGAAGTCGCTGGACTGGCCGTACCCCTCTGTCCTCGCAGGTTCCATGAGGACGATGATCGGCAAGATGAATGGTGGCTCATTTGACAAAATGACTGTTGAAA
>JAQVHG010000192.1 GCA_028696365.1 Methanofollis sp. | reverse complement strand
CACTGGAATGATGGGACGGCCGCGGTTTGGGCGTTGGTGTCGGGGTGGGCGGGATGATGTCTACCTCATAGTGCTCAGCTGACTCGACCAGCGGGCAGGTGTCGTTGAGGGCCCCGATGGGGTACGGCGTCTCCCCGATCCCGTCGCCGTCGGTGTCGGTGCCGTGATAGTCGTCCCAGAAGTTGCCGAGGACGTGCGTGTAATAGCCGCCGTCATAGCGGTACGGGACTGGGGCCGTGGAATTCAGGGCGACCTCCCCCTGGAGGGAGAGGTGGCCGCCGGTGTTGTTTGCAAAGGTGTTGTGCCAGAGGACCGTGTCGTGCGGGCTCGCACCGGCGAGGAACGCCCCCACCAAGTTGTCGGCGATGACCGACCCGGTGACGGTGGTTGCCGTGCAGTTGAGAGAGGAGAACCCGGAGTACTCGTTGCCCACGAAGGCGGAGGCATTGACCGAGAGGGTATCAGACCCTGTGTAGTACGCCCCTGCATAGTTCCTGGTGGCCGTGACATTCTGGACTCTAACGTCGGTCGAGTTGAAGACGACAAGTCCGACATAGTTGCCTGCAAGGGTGAGGTCTTTTGCAGTGATGTTCTGGCACCTGATCAGGTACGCCATGCCTGCGTCCGCGGGCACGGCCGCGTCATGCCGGTCACTCCAGACATAGACCGGTCTGCCGTCGACGGTGTTCGTCTCGTCCACCGCGACCGTCTCCTCGTACCCTGGCACGGGGACAAAGCAGAGGTTCCACCGGTTTTCGGCCATCGTGTTCCCGGAGACCTCGCCGTACCTCACCATATAGAGGACCAGGCCGGTCCCGCCGTTCCCGGCGGCGATGCAGTCCTGCACCATCACGGCGTCGGTGAAGTCGAGAGCGATCCCGGCTCCGGCATTCCCGGTGGCATTGACGCCAGAGCACAGGACCCTGGTAGACCCTGAGACCGCGACCCCGTCGACGCCGTTTGCCGAGAGGTCGGAGGAGAAGATGCCGGTCCAGTCGGTACCATTGACCGCGATCCCAGACTGCCCTGAGTCGCGGACGTGAGCCCTGAGGATGGAGGTCCGCACCGCCCCCTCGAGGGCGATCCCGTCGCCGCTGCACCCGGTGATGTTCAGGTCCATGAGCGTGATGTTCTCGCCGGTGACCTGGACGCCGTCGGCTCCGTTGGTGAGCGACAGTCCCCAGACCGTGATGTTGTCCCCGGCAAGGGTGAGCGCCGTCATGCCGCCCCCGTCGAGGACGGCATCAGGAGTCCCGGCAAGGGTGAGGGGGTGGTCGACCACGACGTTCTCAAGGTAGGTGCCGTCTCCGACGAGGACCATTCTACCTGGCAGGGCGGCGTCGACGGCTTCCTGGATGGTGGCGTAGTCCTGGGGCACGCGGAGGGGATCGCGCGTGAAACCCTTGATGCAGAGGTTGGTCTCAGGGATGATATCAGTCAGGTCAGCCCACTCCTCCCCATCAAGGCTCACGAAACTCTCGCCAGGGTGGGCGGTGGCATTGCTGGAGTAGTCCTCGAACGGCCTCTCGACGACAAGAGGGTGGGTGTCGGTCGGGGCGGTGACCTTGAGGGTCACCGAGAAGGTCTGACCAGGGACGAGGGGCACCGGTGTCTCGAAGGGAAGGGTGTTGTAGCCAGGGAGCGCCATCGTTCCGTTCGCGGTGTAGCCCAGAAGCGACATGCTCCCTTGCATGAGGTGGACGCTGACCTCGTACTCCGTGCCCGGTTCGCGGGTGTAGAAACTCACTGCGTGCAGGTCCTCATAGCGCTCGGCGGTGAAGACGTTCTTGCCATATATCGTCGTCGAGGTGCCGGTGCCGATGTTGTCGGTCCACCCAAGGGGGTCGTAGTGGTAGAGATGGTCGTAGGTGCCGAGGGGATCGCCGGTGAAGAGTACCGTCGCCGCGGCCCCATCATCGCCGACATATGCGGCACTCTGGCTCTTGAAGCGCCCAAGACTCCGGTCATAGTACGAGAGGTAGAGGTAGCCGTCGTCCCCTGTTGAGGTGCCCCAGGAGTTCTTCGCGATGAAGGCACCGTCGCCGGGCGGGGTTTCGACGAAGTTCTCGGCAGGGTAGGCGTCGTTCCACCCGACAAGGACGACGCCGTGGCCGCCATCGAGTTTGGCGGTGCTGTTCTCTGGCATGTAGTAGGTAGTGGCGTTCGGGCCGAAGTAGGTGTAGTTCACCAGGAACCCGGCATAGAGCCCGCCCTCATCTTTGATCGTCGTCTTGATCAGGTCGTTGTCGAGAGGGGCGGCACGCGGCGGGAGGAAGGTGACGTTCTGCACCTGTATCGCCGGTGAAAGTCCCGTAGGCGAGTCAGGAGACGGGTTCGGGAGGAGGTAGGGGTCTTCGGACTCGTTCACCGGGCCGGACCACCTCGAGAGGTACGCCGTCGCCATGAAGGCGTTGCCGCCGTCGCAGGGGCCCCAGTCGAAGCCGTGGGTGTTTTTCATATTGTTCTCAGAGAGGTTCCACTCACCCAACCCATCGGTGAGGAGCGTGGACTCAAGCGACCCGAGGGAGGCGAAGGTCCAGCAGGCCCCGCACTTCCCCTGGTCTTTCACCGGGGTGAGGCGCCCCTCGTCGGCGAGGTTGAAGTACGACTCTGTGGGTGATCCGGCGGTCAGGGCGGCGGCGTCCTCGGACCAGACGAGGGTGGCGGGCGAAGGGAGGAGGCCGGTCAGCGGGCGGAAGGACTCGTTCTCAGGGGCGGCGGCGCAGAGGAGCATCTCGCCGTTCGTCATATCTCGCTCTTCCTGATACCGGAGGAAGGCGGGGTTCAAGGGCGCGGCCTCCAGGCCGGAGACCGCACCGGCGGTCATGGTGGCGTCAGGACCGTGGGAGGAGAGTGTTCCATCCGAAGAGAGGACGAAGCCCGGGTCCAGGGAAGCCGCGATGCCCGGTATGGCAAGGAGGGCAAGCGCAACCCAGACGAGCAGGATAATAATCGATCGTTGCGGAGTGGTCATGGATCTCATCTTGTGTACAAAAAAGCACAAACCAGGTAAAAACCGTCCGGTTTAGAAAATACATAAAAAATATGGGATATATCCACGATAGAGAGTCATCACAAAAACAGAAACCAGCATATATTAGGATTCAAAAATACTCCCGCTCGCCAGGTTTCCCGCCGCACCCCTGGTGCTTCACCCCTCCAGAAACCCTGCCCCCTCCGGGCAATAGATTCATTGTCGCCGTGGAATCGAATGGCGGCATGCCCGACGCCACACTATCCCCAGTCCCCCGGAGAGGAGTCTGTGACAGGCGCGCCGCCCGGCACCCCCCTGGCCAGACCCGAGATCTCATAAGGAAATACTGCTAGATTGATAGCGATCTCAGATGAAGTACGACATACTCGGAGACAACCTCCAGATGGTGAAGGTGACCCTGGCCACGGGCGAGGAGATCAATGCCGAGGCCGGCGCCATGGTGAACATGAGCGGGAACATGCAGATGGAGACCCACATGAAAGGCGGGCTTCTTGGCGGGCTCAAGCGTGTCCTCTCCAGTGAGACGCTCTTCCTCACTGAGTTCACCCCCCGGGGGGGCGAGGGGTTCGTCTCCTTTGCCGGGAACGTGCCTGGCCGGATCTTCCCGGTGGACGTGAACGACAAGGAGTTCATCGCCCAGAAAGATTCCTATCTCTGCTCTGAGACCGGGGTGAACCTCGACATCGCCCTCACCAAAAAGATCCGTTCCGGGTTCTTCGGTGGCGAGGGCTTCATCCTCCAGCACTTCTCAGGCGACGGCAGGGTCTTCCTCCACTGCTGCGGGGACATCATCAAGATGGACCTTGCCCTTGGCGAGACGATCAGGGCCGAGACCGGGCTCGTGGTCGGGTTCGACTCGACGGTCGACTACTCGATCGAACGGGCCGGCGGGGTGAAGACCATGCTCTTCGGCGGCGAAGGCCTCTTCCTCACCACTCTCACCGGGCCTGGCACGGTCGTGCTTCAGTCGATGGACATCGCCAAACTTGCCGGTTCGCTCATCCCCTATCTCCCTGTCCAGACCTCTGGAAACTAAATCTCTTTTTTTGGTGTGGGAGCGTGGCTCTCGAAGATCTTCTATCTTTTCGATTGCCCGGAGATCAGTTCTGTAGAATCTGGCATGAACCTCCGGCTCACGCATACGGGATGAAAATTTCTTGTCACGTGATCTCTCATTTTCAAGACTGAAGAGCAGGTGAGGACCGTGTTCACTCGCCGTCCGGGGCGAGACGGCGGTGAAGACTCTACGATCTGGGGTGGCACACCCGATCATCACGCCTTCCCAAACATCAGTGCCGGGGGCGATTGCCGCCCGGGCCCCCGGGATGGCGATGAGGGTGGGAAGGCAGAGATAAAACCATGAAGACGGGACGCAATCCTCCGCCAATCTTCATCGGCGGGGGGTCCGGGGGGCGGCACGCCCCCCGGTCGAGGAGAGCGTTTTGAATTTCAGGAAGAAAGCACTTCAGTTCAAGGAGATCTTCACCCCTGGAGAGTTTTGGGATATGCTCATCCTGAAAAGAAGAGTGCCACACTCGAATGTACCCTGAGGCGGAGGGGGAGCGTCGACGAGCATAAGAATAGAATTTTTTCCGCGTCAGAAAAATGCGGAAGACATGAGTGGCCAGGTGGCCCTTCACGACTC
>JAQVHG010000191.1 GCA_028696365.1 Methanofollis sp. | reverse complement strand
GCGCCGCCCAGGTGCCTCTTCCAGGAGAGCGACGATGAGGGCGCGGGCGTCGAGCGGCGCCGCCCCGGCTCCGTCCTCGTCCTCGTGCACACTTGTAAGGTCGTCCCTCACCATCTGCACATATTCAGAAACGACGTCAGGCGTCAGGGCATACTGCTCGGTCGCGGCGCGGGCGTCCCTCTCCTCGCCCTCGCCAGCGAGGAAGTCCATCACCGCCTCGATCCTGGAGATGGTCAGGTCCGCGGTCCGCAGCACCCAGGTGTCGCGCACCTGGCGCGAGGCCAGCACCACGGTCTCAGGCACCAGGCAGACCCCATTCTCGCCCTGCACCACTCTCCCGCTCGCCGCCACAAACGCCGGGGGCGACGCCGCCTGCAATGCCGACGCCGCCTCGCTCTCCCGCCACCCGGCAGAGAAGAGAAGTGTGCCCGTGGGATCGGCGACCCTGGCATAGACCCGGCCCTCGCCGGTCCATACCGCGGTAAGGGCTCCGGCAAAGAAGACCCGCCGCCCACACGCACCAGTCGGGGAGAGGAAGGTGCCCCCCTCAAAAATGCGTGTCTGTGCGAGTTCTCCGGCGAAGAGGCGCACGGCCGGCTCCAACCCGCCAGACGGTCCACTCCGCTCATTCATAGGATATTCGTGTACTCCCTCCGGTAATAAAGATCAGGATGAGAGCATTATTCTTGGGGCGGAGACAATTGAATCTGTAATGGAGGGCAACAACACCATCTGGATCGAGAAGTACCGTCCGCAGACGCTTGCCGATATGGTGGGCCAGGCGGAGATTGTCGAGCGGTTGAGGTCATATGTCAGGAGCGGCGACCTCCCTCACCTGCTCTTCACCGGTCCGGCCGGGGTCGGCAAGACCACCGCGGCGGTGGCCCTCGCCAAGGAGTTCTACGGCGAGACCTGGCAGATGAACTTCAGGGAGATGAACGCCTCTGACGAGCGGGGGATTGACGTGGTTCGCAACCAGATCAAACAGTTTGCCAGGACCTCACCCCTCGGCGGGGCGACTTTTAAGATCCTCTTCCTGGACGAGGCCGACGCCCTCACCAACGACGCCCAGGCAGCACTGCGACGGACGATGGAGAACTATGCCATGACCTGCCGGTTCATCCTCTCCTGCAACTATTCTTCCAAGATCATCGACCCCATTCAGAGCAGGTGTGCGATCTACCGGTTCAAACGTCTTGACGAGAACGCAGTCGCCGAGCAGGTCAGGCGGGTCGCCGAGACCGAGAAACTTACGGTCTCAGACACCGCAGTCCGTGCGATCGCCGAGATCGCCGAGGGAGACATGAGAAAGGCGCTCAACGCTCTCCAGGGCGCGGCGATCCTCTCCCCTGAGATCGACGAGACGATGGTCTACGAGACCACCTCGACCGCCCGCCCCGAAGAGATCGCCGAACTCCTCGGCTCCTCGATGGCCGGCGACTTTGCAGGCGCCGAAGGCACGCTCAGGTACCTGATGCGCGACCGCGGCATCGCCCCAAACGAACTCATCAACCAGTGTTTCAAGGCCGTCGTCAGGGGCGAGATGCCCACCGCCCTCAAGGTCGCCTACATCGACCACCTCGGCGAGGCCGACTTCAGGATCTCAGAAGGGGCCGACGCCGAGATCCAGATGGAAGCTCTTATCGCCCTTTTCGTCCTCTCTGCGCAGAAACAGGCGTAAAGAGGCGACAACCCACTCCCCAACCACAGAGGAGGTACATGGCAGCAAGAGAGAATGCAGACGTGACCGACGTTGTCGCCGACTGGGAGAAGTTCCTGAAGCGGCGCTACAACAAGAAAGAGCGGATAGAACTCGCCAAAGAGTTCCCGCACAAGCGGTCCCTCTACATCGACTACCGAAATCTCGAAGCCTTCGGACGCAAGGGTCTGGCGCTTGCCGACCAGGTCGTCGCAAAGCCCGAGAAGGTGATGGTCGATGTGAAGGACGCCCTGGTCCGCCTCGGGATCATCGGCGAGAAGGACCGCAGACGAGTCCATGTCAGGTTCACCAACCTGACCAGAAAGACCAAGATCAGAGACATCAGGTCCAACCAGATCAACACCTTTGTCTCGGTCGAGGGGATCCTCAGGAAGACCACCGAGGTGAGGCCACGGATCACCGCGGCGGTCTTCAAGTGCCTTGAGTGCGGGCAACTCACCCCGCCTTACCCACAGAGTTATGGGAAGTTCCAGGAGCCTTTCAGGGTGTGCGCTCAGTGCCAGAAGAAGACGCCCCTCGAACTCGTCCCAGAACACTCCACCTTTGTCGACACCCAGAAACTCAGGATCCAGGAGTCGCCGGAAGGTTTGCGCGGCGGCGAACAGCCCCAGACCATCGATGTCGATGTCACCGACGACCTCACAGGTTCGTCGGCGCCCGGCGACCGCGTGGTGGTCAACGGGATCCTCCGTTCCTTCCAGCGGGTGAACGGCTCGACCAAGTCCACGCTCTTTGACATCTATATCGAGTGCAACTCCATCGAGGTGGCCGAGAAGGAGTTTGAAGAGGTGAACATCTCTGAGGAGGACGAGGCGGCGATCCAGGAACTTTCACAGGATCCAAAGATCTATTCCAAGATCGCACGCTCCATCGCCCCGACGATCTATGGGAACACCGACGTGAAGGAGGCGGTGGCCTTGCAACTCTTTGGGGGGATCCCAAAAGAGATGCCTGACGGCTCCCGCCTCCGCGGCGACATCCACATGCTCCTCGTCGGCGACCCAGGGATCGCCAAGTCCCAACTCCTCCGCTATATCGTGCAGCTCTCCCCACGCGGGATCTATACCTCAGGCAAGTCCTCGACCTCTGCCGGGCTGACGGCGACGGCGGTGAAAGACGAGTTCGGTGACGGGCGCTGGACCCTTGAGGCCGGTGCCCTGGTCCTTGCCGATATGGGTATGGCGGCCGTCGATGAACTGGACAAGATGGACAAAGAGGACCGGAGTGCACTCCACGAGGCGATGGAACAGCAGACGGTATCGATTGCCAAGGCAGGGATCACCGCGACCCTGAAGTCGCGCTGCGCCCTCCTTGGGGCAGCCAACCCGAAGATGGGGCGCTTCGACGAGTATGCTCCCATCGCCGAGCAGATCAATATGCCGCCCTCGCTCCTCTCGCGCTTTGACCTCATCTTCATCATGACCGACAAGCCGGACTCGACACTGGACATGGCCATCGCCGAGCACATCCTCAAGTCCCACTCGGTCGGCGAACTCATCGAGAAGAAGAAACGGATGCCGATCGAAGGGGTGGACGACGCCTACATCGAGCAGCAGCTCAAACCGGTCACCCCTGACATCGACCCGCTCCTCTTCAGGAAGTACATCGCCTATGCGAAGCGGAACTGCTTCCCGACGATCACCCCCGAGGCAAGGAACGCCCTGCGGGACTATTATCTCACGCTCAGGAACCTCGCCGACACCAACAAACCGGTGCCGGTGACGGCCCGTCAGCTCGAGGCCCTGGTCCGTCTCGGCGAGGCGAGCGCACGGATCAGGCTCTCTGAGACAGTCGAGATCGAGGACGCCGAGCGGGTCATCAAGATCGTCGATACCTGTCTGCGGCAGGTGGCCTATGACGCCGAGTCGGGCACCTTCGACATCGATAAGTGGACGACCGGTATCTCGAAACAGCAGCGCGATATTGTGCGGTCGGTCAAGGAAGTGATCCGCGACCTCGGCGGCGAGGACGGTCTGGCAAACCTCGAACAGGTGATCGAGGAGATGATGAAACAGAGTTTCCCGAAAGAAAAGATCGAGTCGGCGATCAAGATGCTCAGGAACCAGGGCGAAGTGGTCGAGACTCGGCCGGGGGTGGTGCGGTTGCTGGAGCGTGATTACTGATGGCAGACGAGATCACCGACGTGGTCGGCGAGTGGGTCTCCTTCCTCTCCAGGTATTGCAAGCGGGAGGTCGCAGAGATCGAGCGTGAGTACCCGTTCAAGCGCTCGCTGTACATCGACTACCAGACTCTCCAGGCCTCTGGGGCCTCAGGGTTGCGCCTGGCAGACGAGATGATCGAGAAGCCTGGCAAGGCGATCGGGGACATCAGAGACGCCCTCCGCCGGATGACGGTCATCGACGAGGCGAAGGTCGGAAAGATCAATATCCGTGTCCACCATATCGAGCGGGTCACCGGGATCCGGGACATCAGATCATATCACATCAACAGGTTCGTCTCGGTCCAGGGGATCATCAGGAAGACCACCGACGTCCGCCCAAGGATCATCGAGGCCCTCTTCCAGTGTCCTGGGTGCGGGACCGAGACGCGGATCAGGCAGGGCTTCGGACTCTTCGAGGAGCCCACCGAGTGTGCAAACCCGGAGTGCCAGCGCAAAAAACTGAAACTCATCCCGGCGCGGTCGCGCTTTGTCGACTCGCAGAAGGTGCGGGTGCAGGAGTCGCCTGAGGGCTTACGCGGCGGCGAGCGTCCGCAGACCCTCGACGTCGAGATCGCCGACGACCTCACCGGCTCGATCGCGCCTGGCGACCGGGTGGTCCTCAACGGGATCCTCCGCTCGAAACAGCGGGTGAACTATGGGACCAAGTCCACGCTCTTCGACCTCTACCTGGAATGTTCCTCGATCGAGGCACCGGAAAAAGAGTTCGAGGAGGTGAACATCTCTGAGGAGGACGAGGCCGAGATCTG
>JAQVHG010000190.1 GCA_028696365.1 Methanofollis sp. | reverse complement strand
GGGTATTCATGGTGTGGAAGGGGTGGTGATAGAACACCTCTTTGTGGATTTCTTTTGCATGAAGGAGAAATCATCCACATCTTGAGTTCTGTGGAACCCCTCGCCAATTCCTGGTATAGGCGTGACTCAATTGCCTTCCTCTATCGATCGCGCCGGGGACTCTCGAAAGTTACCGGTTTTCTCACGCTCTCTCCGGTCGCATCTTGAAAATCAGTGCTTTGTAGAAACCTCTGGACAACTCTCTCTATGAGGTGCTGGCTGCTCCCCGGCCCCTGCTACACGATTGATCGAGGACGGCAGCACCCTTCTCATGGTCGTCTATTCCGCCTTCCTAGCTTATCTTGCTCCAGGGGATCCCGGGGCAGCGCCCCCGGGTGCGAAGCATGGGGAAGGCAGGTGAAGCACGCTCGCATCGAGAATTGGCGAGGGTTTCTCCAGAACTGAACTCTCGACCGGCCTCGACCCATGTCACTCCCCGCCATGAAAACGATCTCTCTCTACCTCGCCTGCACAGACGACCAGGTTACGGATACGATTTCTTCGCAGGGACCACCCCGCGCACCCCGCCCCTCGGGTCAGGGACGTCCCCGACATAGCGGGGGATGAGGTGGACATGGAGGTGCGGCACCGTCTGCCCCGCGGCGGCGCCGACATTTATCCCGATATTGTAGCCGTCAGGGTGATATGCCTCCTCGATGAGGGAGCGGCACCTGGAGACGAGATCGAGGAGGGCTGCCCGTTCCTCGTCGGTCGCCTCGAAATAGGTGGGGACATGCCGATACGGGACGATGAGGAGGTGGCCAGGGCTGACCGGGTAGCGGTCGGCGCGTGCATAGGCACGATCGTTGCTCGCGACGATCTCTTCTGGGAAAGGTCCGCAGAAAGGACAGGACATATTCAGAGGTCGCACCTCTGATCATAAATACCTGGCATCCTCTCCGCGATCTGACCGCGTACACGCCCGAGAGTTTCCGATATCCTCTCATCTATCCCTACACAAGAAATTTAAATCGAATTATTATGCAAAGAGAAAATATTTATATTCTCCCCAGCCCCCATCATCTATAATTCTTCAAAAATCCATAATTTGGGAGACCTGATGATATCCTTACTTTATATACAGAACAACACCACACCACCCGACCCGGTCAGACAGTGCCTTGAAAAGAGGGGCGACTTCTCGGTCACCTCCGTGCCCTCCACCGCCAGGGCCCTTCAGGTCCTGCACGACCGCCCCTTTGACGCAATCCTCTCTACCTCTCCCCCCATATGGTCGGAAGGGCTCTCCCTCCTCAGGAGCCTCAGGAAGACCGGCGACCTGACCCCCTTCATCTGTCTCACCAACGACGAGGACGACGAGGACGTCATCCAGGCCCTCGCCCACGGCGCCGACCTCTGCCTCTCCACACGCGACCTCGACCCGGACCATACCACCGTCCCCCAAAAAATCCAGGCCCTCGTACGCGGCAGGATGAACATATATACCCCCCAACGCACGCCCTGCGGGATCTCCCTGATGCGCCCCGAGATCTCCGGCGAGGACACGAGGCCCTGCATCACTCTCCTCGATTCCCTCCTCGACGGGATCGTGATCATCGACCTCCAGGGCCGGGTGCTCTATGCAAACCGGGCCGCACGCGAGATCGGCGAGACCACCTTCGAAGGAGACGAAGGGGACATCCACACTTTCATCGCTCCGGCATATACCGCCGAGGTGGAGACCTGTCTCCAGAGATGCAGGCAGAGATGCCAGACAGACAAACGCACCTTCTCCTTCGAGTGCCCGATCGTCACCAGAAAAAGAGAAACAAAAGTGATCGAGGCCTTCGGAAACACGATCGGCTATCATGGGCATACCGCCCTTGAGATCACCTTCAGAGATATCACCCAGAGAAAGCAGGCCGAAAAAGCCCTCAGAGAAGCAGAGAAAAATAACCGGGAACTGGTCCAGGGGATCCCAGAATATGTCGTCGTCTACTCTGACACACGCGGGGTGATCTTCACCAACCATGCGGCGAAGGCGGCACTTGGCGGCGGTCCAGACGCCCTTCCAGGAACCTCGTTCCTCTCCCTGGCCGCGGAAGAGTACAGAGACACCTTCGAAGGCGTGGTCGCAGACGCCCGTGCCGGAAAGGAGACCGGCCCAACGGAGGTCATGCTCAGGACCCTCGACAGGGAGGCGCTCCCGGTCACGGTCAGGGCGGCGCCGATCACCTACCAGGACGAGGACGCCATGCTTTTTGTCATGACCGACATCACCGAACGGATGGTCCTCGAAAAAGAACTCGAATACCACGCCGCCGAACTCAAACGGTTCTCAGAGTCGCTGGCAAGGATCAATGAAAAACTCACCATCATGGGCAACATCACCCGCCACGACATCCTCAACCAGCTCACGGTCCTCATGGCCCACCTCGAGATCGCCGAGGAGGATGGGGCACAAGACCCAGGATACCCCGAACATCTCAGGCTGATCCACCTGGCCGCGACCAACATCAAAGAGCAGATCGAGTTCACCCGCGACTACCAGGAGATCGGGGTGAGGGCGCCCCAGTGGTGTAACCTGGAATATATCATTGCCAGGCTGAAGTCCACCACCCTTACGGTCCAGAGCGAGGTGAAGGGGGTCGAGATCTATGCCGACCCGCTCTTTAGAAAGGTCTTCTACAACCTTCTCGACAATGCCGAACGCCATGGCGGAGGGGCCAGGACGGTCAGGGTCTCGTGCCATGAGGAGGAGGGAGGACTGCTGATCCTCTGGGAGGACGACGGCATCGGGGTCGGGGCAAAGGAAAAGGGGAGGATCTTCAAACGTGGCTACGGGCACAATACCGGGTTCGGGCTCTTTCTCTCCAGGGAGATCCTCTCGATCACCGGGATCCAGATCAAGGAGACCGGCGAAGAGGGGAAGGGTGCACGTTTCGAGGTTCTGATCCCAAAGGGGGGGTACCGGCAGGCGCGTAGCCCCTCATCGGTTCCTTCCTCCTCGCCCCCGGCCTGAGGGGCAGGCGGAGCGAGCGGTCACTCACGTCTGTGCAGGACCATCAGCCGCGGCTCGGTCATCTCCTCGATCGCATACCGCGGCCCTTCCCTGCCAAGCCCCGAGGCTTTCACCCCGCCATAGGGCATGGCATCGGCCCTGAAGGTCGGGATGTCGTTGACGATCAGGCCGCCGACCTCGCACTCGTCGAAGGCGTGAAAGGCGCGGTCGAGACGGTTGGTGAAGATGCCGGCCTGCAGGCCGAAGGGCGAGGCGTTCACCCTTGCGAGCACCCTCTCGAAGTCGTCGAAGGGGGTGACGGTGATCACCGGCGCAAAGATCTCGGTGGCATTGACCCGCATCTCAGGGAGGGTGTCGGTGAGGACGGTCGGGGCAAAGAGGGTGCCGTCCCGAGTCCCCCCTGCAAGGACAGTCGCCCCGTCCGCGACCGCCTCTCTGACCTTTTCTTCTGCCGCCGCCGAGGCCTCTTCTGAGATCATCGGGCCTACGTCGACGGCCTGGTCCCTCGGGTCGCCTGTCACCAGCGCCCCGGTCCGTTCCAGGACCATCTCCAGGCATGCCCGAAAGACCGAACGGTGAATGAAGGCCCGCTGGACCGAGATGCAGACCTGGCCTGCGCCGGTAAACCCGCCCTGCACGATCCGCTCGGTGGCATAGAGGAGGTCGGCGTCCTCGTCCACGACGACCGCGGCGTTCCCGCCGAGTTCGAGGCCGACGCGTTTTTTCCCGGCGATCGCACGGAGGTGCCAGCCGACGGCAGGGCTCCCGGTGAAAGAGAGGTAGGCGATCCGGTCGTCCCGCACCATCCCTTCGGCGAGGGCGGCGGTGCAAGGGACGACCGAGACGGCCTCTGCCGGGTACCCGGCCTCGACGAGGAGGTCGCCGAGGACGAGCCCTGAGAGCGGGGTTTTTGAAGAAGGCCTGAGGACCACGGCGTTGCCGGCGGCGACCGCCGGCCCGATCTTGTGGCAGGCAAGGTTGAAAGGGAAGTTGAAGGGCGTGATCGCAAGCACGGTGCCGAGAGGGACGCGGCAGAGGTACCCAGTCCTCCCGGTCGTGGCCTGGGTGAGGTCGAGGGGGATCACCTCGCCGTAGACCCGTCCCGCCTCTTCGGCAGAGATGAGGAGGGTCTCGACGGCACGCTCCACCTCGGCCCTCGCGAGGGCGGCGGTCTTCCCGCTCTCCAGGGTGATCGTCTCCGCGATCTCGTCGCTCCGGTCCTCGACGAGTGCGGCAAGGCGGGTGAGCACGCGGGTCCGTGCGTGCGTCGGAAGCCGCCTGGTGCGCTCGAACCCCTGCTCTGCCGCACCGACGGCGTCCTTGAGATCGGCAGGGCCTGCAAGGCAGACGGTGCCGACGAGAGAGTGGTCGTACGGGAATCTGACCTCAAGGATCTCTTCGCTCGTCCGCCGCTCCCCGCCGACAAGGAATGGTCGAGGGTCTGTCATAGAAGGGGATCAGTGCGGGTCAGGATATGGAGGTTTCGGGAGTGGGAGCATAGAGAATGTACCCTCACCTCGCACATCGCCAGCAGATCGCACCACTCGACAGCAGGGACCTGCAGGACTTTAAGTCCAAAATCATCTCAGGTCCATTCAAAAAGAGTGAAAATCAGCGGTGCAGAAGATCTCATCGTTTCTGCGTGCGAGTGTGA
>JAQVHG010000189.1 GCA_028696365.1 Methanofollis sp. | reverse complement strand
CACTCGCCCCCAGCGAGAATCAGGAAGGAAGGCGGGAAAATCACGCGTGCATCCATAATTGGCAGAGAGTTTCTACGAGGTCAAAAATTTATCTACTCTCTCAGATCGTCCCAAAAGACTCCGCAAGGACGAAGAGAACTGAGGGGCGGTACGCTAGATCAATCACACCTTCTCACATGACCTCCCTCAGGACGGAAGATGGGGATGAGAAGGCAGAGGACTGACCACGAAGAGGAGGGCACCCGCAGATCCAATATGGTGTGTGAAGAATTTGAGGGGGGTTCCCCTGTCATTCACCCCCTCCGGCATTCACAGGATCAAAATAGAACCCACTTATAATAGCACCTCGATATTTCTGACTATCCAGAGATCTCAGATCTCAATCGATTGACGCGATTCCCATGCCAGGAGATACCCCCGCAAAAAATACCCCCGTCGTCCCGCGGCGTCTCTTTGATCATCTCCAGATCTCGTCGCTGCAAGAGGACCTCCTCTTCTTTTTCGCCGCCGTGCTCGCGGTCTCGGTCCTCTTTCACCTGGCCTCTTTCACCTGGGGATCTTCGTGACCGGTCCTGGCCACGATCCCTCCGGGTCGCACCTTCTCCTGGGCATGGTCTTTGGCGCATTTGGTATCGTCCAGAGCCTGGTCACCTGGACGGTCATACTCCTTGGCGTCAGTCTCATCGAGCACTTTTTCTTGCTCTTCGTCGATGCGCACCAGGGGTTTGAGAGGACTATGAAGTCGGTGATCTATGCCCTTCTCCCGACCGTGCTCTTCTGGTGGGCGGGGGTGGTCATGAAGGTCCCGGCTGCAGGCCCGCTCCTCCTCCTCTGTTTCGCCCTCATCTCCTACTTTGACATATGCGCCTTTCATGACATCTCAAAGGACCGGGCCGCATTCGCTTCTCTTGCAACAAGTGTGGTGCTGCTGGTGCTCTTCTCCAGGTGGATCGTCGGTCCGGCGTGTGGATTGTAAGATGAGGGATCTCGCGTGGGGGAGACGAGAGAGAGATGGAATACACAAACCTGAGAAAAAAAGTTCTGTAGAAACCCTTTTGATGGGTCTCTTTGGCGGGGGACGACACCCCCCGAACCCCCCACAACATGATTGGTCGTGGACGTTAAATCTCTCTTCAGGTCCATCGATTGTGCCTCCCCGACCCTATCTTCTTTACGATGAGGAGAGGTAGGGGCGGTGAATTGAACACGATCTCCACCGATTCTCCAGTCTTGAAATGAGAAAGAAATCACGCGATGGGAAATCTCCATCCCGTATGCGTGAGGTATGCTCTTGCTTCATACCTGATTCTACAACACCATATCCCCACTCCATCCACCCCCAAGGCCATGAAAGCACATATCCCCCTCCAGAGAGAGATCACCATCTATGTCTCTCCATCCCGCACCTCCCTTCGACCTCTTCAACGTCTACTTCGAACGCCTCTATGATCCCACGATGCACCTCCTCCTCGCCTTCGACGGGGAGGTCGACGACGCGGCGCTCAAAACCGCCACCCTCCGGCTCCTCGCCGCCAACCCCTATCTCAGGTCGAGATTTTCTGAGGAGGGGGACGGCATGCCCTGCTGGGAGGAGATCGGAGAGGAAGAGTGGGAACGCGCCTTTGTACTCCTGCCAGAAGAGGTGAAGAAAGACCGCCCCCCGGACCCCCTCGACGTCCGCAGGGGGCCGCAAGTCCGGGTGAGCCTCGCACGCGCCAGGGGCGGCGACCAGGTCGTCGTCACCTGCCACCACGGATTCTCTGACGCGAAGGGGATCATCGACCTCGCACGCCATCTCTTCGAGACCTACCAGGCGGTCAGGAGAGACCCGACGTTCAGACCTGAATCCCTCAGGTGGTATGACCGGGGGACAGGAAAGGTCCTCGCACGGTTCAGTGAAGAAGAGATCAGACGAGCATGGGACGAAGAAGAACCCTTCGTCGACAACTGGCGCTTCCCGGTCGAGCGCCTGGAGCGGGGGACACCAAGAACTGCGTCCAGGACATTCTCTCCGGCACGGCTCAAGCGGGCAAAAGAGTTTGGAAGACGCCATGGCGCCACCGTCAACGACATCATGATCGCCGCCGTCTTCCTCGCCCTCATGAAGGTCAGAGACGACCCTTCAGACCGCGGCACCCCCCGTGCCATCCTCACCTCTGCCGACCTCCGCCGTTACCTCGACCACCCTGAGGCATGCCCACCCATGAACCTCTCGGTCGCCTTCGAGATCACCCTCACTGCCACAGAGGGTGCCGACCTTGAGGATGTCATCGATCAGGTCACGGCGGTGACGAGACGGCGGAAGGCCGAAGGGTTCGGTATCGGGTGCATCCTCTTCTATGACGAGATCTATGGGAAGGGCATGCCTGGAGTGGAGGCGTTCTTCGACGAGATGGTCCAGGGATATGAGGGGAACGGCCTTAAGAACCCGGTTTTTTCCAACATCGGCATCCTCGACGCCGGTGACTTCCTCCCGTTAGACGGGAAGGATGGAGAACCCCTCGACCTCAGGGACGTCAGATTCCTCCCCTGCGTCTGCCGGCCGTATGGGTTTCTCATGTCCCTCTCCACCTTCCGTGATCAGATGACGATCGTCTCGGCCTACGAGGAGGGGCCGTACTCGAAGGAAGTGGTCGAAGAGTTCCTCGACGCCGTGGCGGGATACCTCCCCTGAACCGCGTGCATGACTCTCCGGGATAAATCATCTCTTCATTTTTCGGGCTTGCGATGTGACCGGAGGAAATTCTCCAAGTACGGTGTCGTTCAAGAGCGTGCTGCCGACCCGCCCCTATCTTCATTGAAGGGAAGGTCTTCCCCCGGCGGGAGAGAGCAAGGAAACGCTCATTTATTCTCGATGTGGGCAGCACATTGGACCAGTTGTCCACCACCATCAACCAACCCGGGGCTCTGTCCCTGGAACTACCTAGATTGCGATTGAAGCAGGGAATGCAGAGAAATAGCCGAGATGAGTCTCGAACCACGTGATTGATCGAGCCCTGGATACTTTCTGGATATGCTCTATGAAAATGATCCCGAATGTCAGCCCTATAGATCTACATGATGATTTGAACTCACGAAATCCCATTGAGACTAATACACAGAGGTTAGAGACTCCTCCCGTATGATCGGCCGCCCCTTATTGTACATTCTTCACTGCAATCTCCACCGGGGGGAGATCCCCCTGAATCCCACGATGAGGATTGGTGGTAAGATTGGACCAGGTAGCGCAATCTTCTCTTCATCTCCATTGGTGCTGCCCCCCAAGCCCAACCATTATCCCTGAGGTCCGGGGGGGCACTCGCTCCAGGGGCGTATGATAGGAGAAGGTAGAAAAATCACGCTCGCACCACAGATCCGCGAGGGGTCCTACAAAGTCGTGCCCCCAGTCCCCTGGATCTTCTCAAAAATAAAAATAAAGGCTCTGTAGAATCTCTCCCCTATTGTGTGGGGGATGTGTGTCACCCGCCTTTCCACCTCTTCGGCCGGGGGCGCTACCCCCAGACCCCAGGAATGAAGATTGAGCCGGGGAGGCATATTCAAACTCACTGAAGAGAGATTGCCGTCCACGACCTATAGTGCCGCGGGGGGTTTGGGGGGCAGCAAGCCCCCCGACAGAGAGATTCATCAAGAGGATTTCTACAGAGCTCATATATAAAACAAAGGAAATAGTCTTTTGTGCAGAGATCTATTCTGTCCCAGGAAGTCTCCACATACCCCTAATACGACAATGACGAAAAATCTGATCAGACTCAAAGCCCTCCACGAGGCCGGTCCTCACTCATCTCCCCATAGAAGACGCTCCATCTTCATCTCCCTGGCAATCCTCATCGCCCTGATCGCGCTTCCCACCTCATGCTCGGGCGTTTCCTCTGAAGACGGCCCTGTCACCCTCAGCGTCACCTCCCCCACCGACGGGGCTGAAGTCTGGATCGACGTCGTTCCGCCTCACGTTGCCGTCATCGGCGAGGTCAGCGCCCCTTCGGGCATATGGTCCGTGCATGTCCAGAGCGGCGAGGGAGAGGGAGAAGTCTTGTGCGGGAACAGGACAGAGTTTGCATGTGCGGTGCCGGTTGTGAGGGGAGAGAACACTCTCACCGTCGTCGCCGCCGACATGCTCGGGAACCGGGCTGAGCACACCCTGAACGTGACCGTCCATATCGGTCTCCCCCCACCCCAGGCGATCACAGTCTCAGGACAAGTGACCGACCCTGACGGCGCCCCGGTCGCCGGGGCGACGGTGAGATTTGAATCGGTCTTCTCGCTCGACAATAAATCCCTCTCAATGACAACCACGACAGACGATGACGGACACTATCTGATCAAAGACGCAATCGGACACCGGCAGCATGTCACCGTTGAGAAGGAGGGATACCTCCCTCTGCAGCGCAAGATCGCCTTTGAACATCTGACCGACGAACTCGACCTCGAACTGGAACCCAGAAGACAGACCACTCCTGGATATGATCTCTGGGCCAGCATCTCTGCACTCTTCGTGGTTTCCCTGGCCCACCTCGTCAGGAGGGGATAGACATACTATGACAGACGAAATCCCCCACTCCATAAAAGTCCTCGGCTTCATCACGGCACTCCTCGCCCTCTCCATCCTCTCATTCGGCATGACCCTCTCCGCTGGAGCACCAGTCAAGGGCGATGAACCGCCACCGCCAGGGATCTTCGAAGATGGAG
>JAQVHG010000188.1 GCA_028696365.1 Methanofollis sp. | reverse complement strand
CAGCGTCCTCTCCATGATCCTCTTTGTCGGCCTCGTTCTCCTGGGTGTGCTCGTGCTCGTCCTGATGGCGGTCTCGGCGGTGTTTGTGTACGGGATGGGGGCGTTCTGATCTATTCTTTGATGCGGGGTCGGCAGAGACGTTCTCCTCCGGGAACGTCGAATTTTTGGCCTTGGAGAATCCCTCTCCAGTTCTTGGTGCGAGCGTACCTCACCTCCCTTCCCATAGACTTTCGCTGGAGGCGCTGCCCCCAAGCAGACAAAAACATCTAAATGATTTCTGCAAAGCTAAAAAAAGAGTTCTGTAGAAATCTTCACATATTGGGTGGGGGATGTGTGTCCCCCGCCTTTCCACCTCTTTGGCCGGGGGCGAGTGCCGCCCGGACCCCCGGGACCACGATGAGGTCTGGAAGGCAGAATAGATGACCATAACAAGTGCGTTGCAGTCCACGACCAATCGTGTAAGCGGAGGGTTCGGGGGGGTGGCAAGCCCCCAAGCAGACAAAAACATCTAAATGATTTCTGCAAAGCCAAAAAAAGAAAAAAAGGTTCACGCCGGCGCCGGGGCGCTGTCGTAGACGAGGGCCATATACCTCGCTCCAAAGACCCCGATCAACGGGTAGAGGAGGATCGCGATGATCCAGCCGATGAACGGGATCATCGTGACGGCGGCGAACCCCAGGCCGATCGCCATACCCACTGCCCAGAGCACGATGAGGGCGAAGAGGTAACTGCCCCACCCGACCGCACCGATGTGCGCCAGGATCGCCGAGATGTTGAAGGCCTCGCCGAAACTCCTGGTCCGGGCAAACCTGATGAAGCCAAAGACGGCGATGAGGCTAATGAGAAACCCGACGACCATGATGACCAATATCCCGAGGAGCACCGTCCCGGCCCCGGCGACGGCCCCAGCGTCAGACCCGCCTGCCATGAGCATGAACGCCCCGCCGAAGAAGACCAGCGCAAGAATGAGCACCGGGATACCGTAGATGATATCGACGATGAGGAACTTGATCCCGTCGACGAGGAGTGTGACCCAGTCCTCGAACTCAGGCGCCGGGGTCTTGCCCCGGTAGACCTCCATGAGGTACCCAAAGTATAGAGGGAAGAGGATCATCGAGACAAAAAGAAGGAGCCACTTCCCCCATTTTCCCCAGACGGCGTCCTTCGTATATCTGAAAGAATCGCCCAGCATAAATCCATAATCGATAACAATACACCTCCAGGTGTGGTAGATGTGGTAACAGGCATATAGGATATATAGATTTTGAAATTTTTTAATCATAAAAAATGTATTTTATCAGAAATATTTCTCTCGTCGCCACCAGTCAGACGACCCCTGTGCGAGGGCCGGAGATCAGAGAGTGAACATAGATCCCCTCGCCTTCCTCTTCTTCCCGCCGGGGGCTCTGCCCCCGGCCAAAAAGGTGGGAAGGCGGGGGACACACATCCCTCACACAAGAGGTGAGAGGTTCTACAGATCCGAAATTTTCACAGAAATTTGATTTTCCACGGCAAATCAAACAAATTGAGGCACACACCTATATACCGAGAGGTGCAGAATTATTCAGGCGATGACGTCCGCCATCAACCGCCCTATTCTGGACTGATGACGTCTATTTTCCGGCCGGAAATGCTGCGCCATGTGGAACACCATTACACCTCACACTCTTCATGGAGCCTGCGGCATCTCCGACCGGCAAGGGTGATATATCTCGCCCGTCATGACCACTCGTCGCGTACACCTTGCGACAGACACACGGAGGAAAGAGAGATGCAGACTTGGATTATTGTAGGTATCGGTGGATTTATCGGGGCGGTGCTTCGATACTTCACCAGCGGCTGGCTGCAGGGGAGCGTCGGCACTTTTCCCGTCGGCACCCTCGGCGTCAATGCGATCGGGAGTTTCTTCATTGGTTTTGTCATGTATCTCTCCGAATATGGGGGCGTATTTGACATGGAGACCAGGATATTCCTGACCCTTGGCATACTCGGAGCGTTTACGACGATGTCGACATTCAGTTACGAGTCGTTCCGGCTCCTTGAACAGCAGGCATTCGGGCTGTTCGCTCTCAACCTGCTTGCCACCATTACCCTGACCCTCCTTGCCGTCTGGGCAGGGAAGATCGGGGCCGGGTATCTTGTGGAGGCTGCACTATGAAGTTGGAAAAAAATGCAAAGGCTGTGCTGCTCAGGATTTACATTGGTGAATCCGACCGATATGGGGGCAAACCCCTCTATCGTTATCTTGTGGAACTGTTCAGGAAAGAAGGATTTTACGGGACAACGGTCCTGCGCGGGATCACCGGGTTTGGGATGACCAGCAGGATCCACAGTCATTCGATCCTCAGGCTCTCCACCGACCTGCCGGTCGTCGTCGAGGTGGTGGACTCGCGCGAGAAGATCGAGCAGATCAAACCAACCCTCGAAGAGATCATCAGCGGGGGACTGGTCACCGAGGAGGATGTCACCATCTGCTTCTATCGCAGCGACGAGGATGAGCCGTGAGGGCACGGACGCGGGGCCAGGGAGGCGCCGGCCAGGACGTGCCGCGCCTCTTCTCTGCCCTGACAATGTGATCCCCCGCGTGGCACTCTTCTCTCTTGCCGTCCCCCACGCAACGAGCGTGGCGATGCCTTTTTTCTTGAGCATATCCCAAAATTCTCTAGGGTTGAAGATCTCCTCGAACTGAAGTGCTTCCTTCAAGAATTTCTCAACGCTCTCCTTGACCGGGGGCTTGGCCGCCCCCAGACCCCCCGCGGCACGATTGGTCGTGGACGGCAATCCCTCTTCAATGAGTTTGAATATGCCTTCCCAGTCCTATCGTGGTCCCGGGGGTCCGGGGGCAGAGCCCCCGGGGCGAGCATACTGGAAGGCGTGCTGATCAGCCGTGCTGCCTCCATCAGAGAACCTTCATCGTTATCTCACACCGGGGGGTTGCACCCCCCGAACCCCCCGCCACACGATAGGTCGTGGACGGCAGCACCACCGTCATCTTCACCAGTTCTGCCTTCCCGACCCACTCTTCCTCCCGGGGGTCCGGGGGCAGAGCCCCCGGGGCGAGCATACTGGAAGGCGTGCTGATCAACTCAGGATCTTCACTGCGACTTTGCGACGGCGGACGGCAATTGAGTGGGGGTCTCCACGGGTTCTCCAGTTTTATGCGAGAGATAAAACGACGGAAAATTCTCATCCAGTATGCGTGGCGTGATCTCGCCTCATCTCTGACTCTCTCGCCGGGACGGTGATGGGACACGATTCCTATCGATTCTCCATTTTTGAAAAAGAGAGGGCTTCTCTGGACCCGCCCTATCGCACAAATGCCTCGCGTCCTGCAAAGGGCAGGCGGCCGTGTGCCTCTTCCTCTATCCTGAGCAACTGATTATATTTCTCCACCCGCTCGCTGCGGGCCGGCGCCCCTGTCTTGAGATGCCCGGTACCGAGTGCGACGCAGAGGTCGGCGATGAACGTATCGACCGTCTCGCCGCTCCGGTGCGAGACCATCGCACCCCAGCCGTTGGCCTGGGCCAGGTCGACGGCCGCGATCGTCTCGGTCACTGTGCCGACCTGGTTGGGTTTGATGAGCACGGCGTTGGCGGCATGCTCCCTGATCCCCCGGCTGATCCGCTCCACATTCGTGACAAAGAGGTCGTCGCCCACCAGTTCGAGGCGGTCGCCCAGCGTCTCGGTCAGCAGGCGCCAGCCGTCCCAGTCGTCCTCGGCCAGGCCGTCCTCGATCACGATGAGAGGGTAGGCGGCGGCAAGGTCTGCATAATAGTCCACCATCTCTCCGGCAGAGAGCGTTCGCCCCTCGGTCTTCAGGCGGTACTCGCCGTCCCCATACAATTCGCTCGACGCCGGGTCGAGGGCCAGCCCGATCTCGGCCCCAGGCCTGAACCCCGCCGCCTCGATCGCCTCGACGATGAGGTCGAGCGGTTCCTGGTTGGACCTGACCGCCGGGGCGAACCCGCCTTCGTCCCCGACGCCGGTGTGATACCCCTTCGCCGCGAGGAGCGCCTTGAGGGCGTGATAGGTCTCCGAGCCGTAGCGGAGGGCCTCCCTGAAGTCGGGCGCCCCGTACGGGACGATCATGTACTCCTGGAAGTCGGCGCCCTGCCAGGCGGCATGCACCCCGCCGTTGAGGATGTTCATCATGGGCACCGGCATCGCCGCTCTCCCTTTGGGGTTTTCGAGGGAACGCCACAATGAGAGCCCCGACGCCGCGGCCGCACCCCTGGCAACGGCCATCGAGACCGCAAGGATGGTGTTGGCCCCGAGACGGGCCCTCGTGGGGGTGGCGTCGAGGGCGATGAGGCCGCGGTCGATCTCTTCCTGCGCTGCGGCGTCCTTGCCCTGCAGGAAGGTCGCGATCTCGGTGTTCACCAGGTCGACGGCGTGCAGGACACCTTTCCCGCGGTACCTCGACTGGTCCCCGTCTCTTCGTTCGTGGGCCTCGTGAACCCCGGTCGACGCTCCAGAAGGAACGGCGGCGCGGGCACGTGCCCCGCATGCAAGCCAGATCTCAACCTCGACCGTGGGGTTACCCCGCGAGTCGAGGATCTCTCTCCCGTGAAGGGAGGTGATGGTGGTGTCAGTCATGAATAGTTTCACTCCGTTATGGTCAATCAGCCCTGAATCACGGCGACGAGCGCCAGGGCGTCTTTCAAGCGGGTGATCTCACCCGCTGTCTCTTCGATCTCCCGGTCACGCCGCG
>JAQVHG010000187.1 GCA_028696365.1 Methanofollis sp. | reverse complement strand
CAGCCAGAAGGCGCAAAACGTGTGCTCCAGATCCGGGCAGCCCTTGCATCTCTGGTGCTGGCGGCGGTGATGTGTATCCCTTCACTCTACGTCTCCCGCGAGGCTGCCGCTCTCTCCGGGATCACCGGCATCCCGAGCGTGGTCGTGCAGTCTGTGCTGCCTGTGGGTACGGCGCTGGTGATCCTCGCGATCTTCTATGCCGCACACGTCTCCTACAGGGTTGTGGAGTTTGACGCCGGTGAAAACTTCTTCACGTTCGTGAACGGTGCTGTCGACCGCGAGACCGTGGTCATGAACTACGATAAGGTGCAGATGGTCTGGATTGCAGAGGGGCTGGTCGCCAGGATCTTCGGGGTCGCCAGGGGAAGCGTGTATATGCTCTCCTCTATCGGGAGTTCGAGAATCATGTCAGGGTATTTCCCTGAGAGTTACTTCAACAGGATAAATGAGATCGTGATGGACCGTATCACCAGCGGGAGATATGATTACCGGCTGAATAGTATCTGAACAGGCCTTGGAACTCCTGGGAGCCTGTATCTGGAATTGGGGGAAGAGAAGACTTTTTTTCTGTTGTATTGGGTTTGTAGAACCCCTTACCTCTTTCTGGTATGATCCCCGGCATGGTGTAGCGAGAAGATGCGTCGATCCGATTGGCCCCCCTCAATCACAGAACCTTCTTCGCCATCTCGCGCCAGGGGGTTGCCCGCCCCCGGCCAAAGAGGTAGGAAGGTGAGGGATTCACGCTCGCACCCCACAATGAGGATAGGTGAGAGCGGCGATCGAACAAAATCCTCACCAATTCTCCTGTCTTAAAAAAGAATGATCCAGCAACAGGAAATTTTCATCCCGTGTGCTTGAGACGTGTTCTCGCCCCATGACGAATTCTAAAAAGCCATTTCACTACGAAGTCCCCTCAAAATTATCGGGTGATTGAAGGTCAGGAAGCGAAAGTAGTTTTTACTGTCATCCGAACTGCTGAAACAATACCGCGCACGGGCACTTGAAACGGATAAATGTCCTGAACTCAGGAATTCATCTCAACAAAGAAGTTCACAATGGTTTTTTTCAAAAACGAATGGACCGAGCGGGAATTGAACCCGCGGCCTCTTCCATGCCAAGGAAGCGATCTTCCCCTGATCTATCGGCCCGGTGATACCCTACAATATTGAATGCCATCTAATAAATGGATTTGGGCCAGGATACCCCCAGGTCATACAGATCCTGTGATCCCGGCAAGATATGCAAGGACACGCGCCCTCGCCTCCGCGGTCTCTACAGAGGCCGTGATCGTCCCGTCTCGTACCGCCGGGACCAGAAGCGGTGCGGCCCCCTCTGGAGCGGGGGCGGTGATCGGGAGGAGTTTCCGCCGGCCGTCAGGGAAGAGATAGACCTGCTTGACCCCGCTCCACTTGCCGCGCTTGGCAACACTCCTGCCCTCCACCTCGACGATGTCCAGGGAGAAGTCGATGACCGGAGCGTTGGCGATCGAACCCCCGACCCCGAATGCCTCGACGATATCGCGGAATGCAAGGATGTCCTCCCTCGTGATCCCGCCAGAGAGGAAGATCTCGACATCCTCATGCCCATGGCTGTCAAGTTCCCAGCGCACCTCCTCAAGGATGGAGCGCATGTCTCCCCGGCGCGAGCGCGGGGTGTCCAGACGCACGCCCTTCGTGAACCCGAGTTCGGCCGCCCTGAGACACTCCTCCTTCTCGTCGCCGAATGTGTCGCAGAGCATCAGGCGCGGCACCTCGGGGGCGGCATAGCGCTCGAAGGCCGTCCATGCCTCTTCGGGGTTTTTATGGCACATCACAAAGGCGTGCGGCATCGTCCCGACGACCGGCATACCAGGTGGGGCGGTGGTGTTCGAGACCCCGTCGACGCCCCCGATCCATGCCGAGCGCTCGATCATCGGTGCGATCGCCGGGTGCTGCCGCCTCGAACCGAAGGAATAGATCTTTCGCTCCCCGGCGGCGTGCTTGATATGTGCGGCGGCGGTGGCGATCCCCGAGGCATGGCAGAGAAACCCGAGAAGCGCGGTCTCAAAGACCCCGAAGTCACGGTACCGCCCGGTGATCCTGATCACCGGTTCTCTCGGGTGAAAGACGCTCCCCTCAGGCATGGCCTCCACGTCCACCGGCAGGCCTGAGAGGAGGGTGAGGGCATCGTCAAGTCCGCAGAAGATCCCCCACTCATAGGGCATACCTGCGGTCGTCACCTCCATCGTGACCACAGGATCCAGCCCTTCCTTCTCAAGCACCTCTTCACAGCGGGCAAAATAGATATCTGTGCACTCACCGCGCGCGATCGTCTCCTCGTCAACCATATGAAAACGGCTCATATTCATCTCAACATTGCGATATGAGACGCCAGAGAGTAAAAAGGGGTGGCCCTGGTCCTGGAGAATTTTGCATGAGGTCAAGAGCACGCCCTGAGCATACCTGATACCAATCTCATTCAGCAGACCATCGTGGTGTAGAGGGAAATGATCCCCTGCTTAAGCCAGAGTACCGCACCTCGGACCCCCAGGATGGCGAGAGGGTGGGGAAGGCCACGTAGGAAATCACAACAAGAAGCACTGTTCTATAGAAAACAGCAGAGAGAAGGCCAGCCATTGCCGTCCACTCCTATCCTCATACAGGGGGGTCCAGGGGACTTGCCGCTCGAAGACCTGCGAGTCTTCTCGACTGCTCGAAGATCAAAGATCTTCTCAAGCTCCCCCCGGACCCCCGCCGATGAAGATTGGCGGAGGATTGCGTCCCGTCTTCCATGATCTTTTCTCTGCCTTCCCGGCCATATCGCCATTCCGGGGGACGACCGGAGCGAGCATGAGAAGATCTCTGATCTTCGCTGTCTGGGGGCAGAGCCCCCGACGGAGGCGCGGGGGAAGGCGATGAATGTATGGATGTGCGACGAAAAAACTGGGATCTCTTCATTGTCATCCATCGCTCTTCATCGGTGAGGATGAGAGCCGGAGAGTTTTGGGATGACCTCCAAGAAAAGTGAGGATTTCTACATAGTCCTACGATCTGGATGGCATCTCTGATCGTCATGCCTTTCCTCCTGCCAGGGGCGCTCTCAAAGATCAACAATCTTCTCTCGCTCATAGCCACCTGAACCCCTGCGAAGATAATTGGATCAGGAAAGCACGACAGATGACCACGAAGAAATACCCCTCCAGAGAGGAGCCTCCAGGGCGGTGGCCTTTAACCCTCTAGAAACCCAATTTTTTCTGATGGCAGGCACACATGCTGAGCAGAGGAGGAACCGCTGATGCTCGGGATCATCGGCGGCACCAGCCTCCTGTACTGTGACCTCCCTCCACTGGAGGAGAAGACGGTCTGGACCCCGTACGGGCCGACCACTGTGCATATCGGTGAGATCGCCCTGATGCTCAGGCACCAGGCCAACCGACCGCCCCACCAGATCAACTATCAGGCCCAGATGGCGGCGCTCGCCCTCTGCGGTGTGGACCAGGTCGTCGCCTTTGGGTCGGTCGGCTCATTGAAACCTCTTATCCAACCTGGGACGGTGATGCTCCCGACCGACTATCTCAGCCTCACCGACATCCCATCTTTCCATAATCATGCCATCGAGCATGTGATGCCGGCCCTTGACCTGGATCTGGTCAGGCAGATCTCGGGGGCCGTCCCCACCGCCGAGGTAGGGGGGACCTATGCCCAGACGCGCGGCCCAAGGATCGAGACCATCTCAGAGGTGCGAGCCCTGGCAGAGATCGCGGATATCGTCGGGATGACGGTGGCAAGCGAGGCGACGCTTGCACGTGAGCTTGAGATCCCGTTTGCGGCGGTCTGCACGGTCGACAATTATGCGAATGGATTATCTGATGAAGTGCTGACCTACGAACATATCCTTGCCACCTCGAAGAAGTACGCGAGGCGGACCGAGGACCTGGTCGGTGCGGTCGTGCATGCACTTGGAGCGTGAGATGATGAGAGAAGTATACAATGGAGAGGACGTCCTGGTACGGGACGTCGAGGTGCAGGGCAGACGAGTAAACATTAAGATCGAAGGAGGACGGTTTGCGGCCATCGGGGAGGACGCCGGCGGCGAGGAAGACGTTGTCATCGAGGGAGGGGGTGCAATCGCCCTCCCTGGGCTGTACAATACCCACACCCACGCGGCGATGACTCTCCTGCGAGGGTACGCCGACGACATGATCCTCCAGGAGTGGCTTTCAGAAAAGATCTGGCCGCTTGAAGCACACCTGACCGCCGACGACGTCTACTGGGGGACACGGCTTGCATGCCTTGAGATGATCAGGTCGGGGACGGTCGGATTCAATGACATGTACTTCTTCATGGAAGACGCCGCGAGGGCCGTCGAGACGATGGGGATGAAGGCGCAACTCTCGTACGGGTTCATCGACCTCTTCGACGAGGAAAAGCGGGAGAAAGAGATCAAGGCGACCGAAGCGCTGGCCTCTTCGGTCAGGGCGATGGACAACCCGAGGATCAAGGCGGCAGTCGGCCCTCACTCAGTCTACACCGTCTCAGAGGAGGGGCTCTCCTGGTGCGCCGAGTTCTCCCGTCAGCAGGATATCAACATCCACGTCCACCTGGCCGAGACCGAGCAGGAAGTGACCGACTGTGTCGCCAAGACCGGGGTGCGCCCCACGCAGGTGCTGGACCGGTGCGGGCTGCTCACCCCGAGAACCGTCGCCGCCCACTGTTGCTGGCTCGATTCAGACGAC
>JAQVHG010000186.1 GCA_028696365.1 Methanofollis sp. | reverse complement strand
GATCCAGCGTTTCTTCGAGAAACACGGGATACGGACCCCGGCCCTTGCCGAAGACGGGCAGTTCCCGGCGATGGTCAAGCCATGTCACGGTGCTGGCGGCTGGCGGAACCGGGTTGTCAGGTCGGCGGAAGAACTCCAGGCCTGGCGAGAGGAATGGCCTGATGTCCCGGCGATCACTCAGGAAGTGGTCGAGGGCGTTCCAGCCAGCGTCTCCTGTGTCTGCGACGGAAAACGTGCCGTGGCACTGGCCGTCAACGAGCAACTGCTCAGGGGCGGAGACGGCGACCGGGCGTATGGGTTCTCAGGCTCGGTCACCCCCTTCGTCCACCCGCGTGCGGCGCGGATGATGGCGGTCGCCGAGGAAGCGGTGGCCAGGAGCGGGTGCGTCGGTTCGGTCGGGGTGGACTTTGTCGTCGGGGACGACGATCTCTGGGCGATCGAGATCAACCCCAGGTTCCAGGGGACGCTCGATACCGTCGAGGCCTCGATCGGGGAGAGCGTCTTCCAGCACCACCTTAATGCCTGCACCGGCACGCTGCCCGTGGCAAGGCCTGTACCAAAGCAGGTTTCGGCGCGAGCGATCCTCTTTGCCGACCGCGACCTCGTGGTGAAGGAAGACCTCGCTCCGCTCTCCTCCTGCATCGCCGATATCCCCTGGCCGGGCACTGAAGTGGAGGAAGGGAGTGCGGTTGTCAGCGTCTATGGCCATGGGCCTGACCGGGCCGCTGCCCTTGAATCGCTGGATAGAAATATAACCCGCGTCCGTCAATATATGTCCTGATGGTTGGCATTGACGATATGCTGGGTGATCCGGGGATCAGGGCCTACCTTCTCCGCCTTATCGAGGCGGAGGGGCTCGAACTCCTGGAGAAGTTCCCGCCTGACGGCGAGTATTCAGATGAAGAACTCGCGGAAAAGACTGGGATCAATCTCAACACGGTCAGGCACACGCTCTACACACTGTATGAAAGGCGGCTTGCCGAGTACCGGCGGATCAAAGACCCGGATACCGGATGGCTCACCTATCTCTGGACATTGCGGATGGACCAGATCTATCCCTATATCCGTCATGAACTTGAGCGTGTCTATGAGATCCTGCAGAAGCGTGAAAAATACGAGGAGGAGAATGATTTCTATATCTGTGACGAGTGCGGGATCTTCACCTTCAATGACGTCTCAGACACCAATTTCACCTGCCCGGTCTGCGGGGGCGAGTTGAAGCACTTCGACAACGAGATGCTGCTTGTCGCCCTGAAGCATCGGGTCGAGGCGCTCCGTTCGGTTCTCGGACATGCATGAGGATATTCTGAGAGGTGCAGGCTGCGACGAGGGGGTCGTCTCCCATTGCAGGGCGGTGACCGCCGTTGCCCTGGAATACGCGGGGTCGTCGGTGGTTGACCGCGATCTCGTCGTCGCTGGTGGGATGCTTCATGACCTTGGACGGTCCAGGACGCATGCCCTGGCGCACGCCGAGATGGGGGCCGAGGGCGCACGTGCACTCGGACTCCCTGACGAGGTGGTCAGGACGATCAGGCGCCATATCGGGGCAGGGCTGACTGCCGAAGAATGCGCGCTCCTCGGGCTTTTGCCCGCCGACGCCGTCCCTCGACACCTCGAAGAACAGGTGGTTGCCCATGCCGACAACCTCACGAAGGGCACCAGGGCGATCACGCTGGAAGAGCGGATGGACCGCTCGGTCGTGCTCGGGCGGAAGGCGGCGGTCAGGACCTTCAGATTGGGTCTTGAACTCGAACCGCTCAGGCACCTGCCAGGTGGCAGGTCATCACTCAAATGTCAGGCCGATAAGGCTCCTTTATCACGCTTTCCAGCGCAAGAGAGTGACTAATTTTTTGTTTTTTTGTTCTGGTGGTCAGCCTTTTGGATCAGTCTCTCTTCCCACTCCCCCTACACAATAGGGTCAAAGACTGCAACGCCCTTTTCATGTTCGTTAGTTATGCCTTCCCAACTCTCTCTTCCCAGGGGAACGAGCGAGAGCGAGAACATATGAGATGCGACTCTGTAGAGTTGTAACTGTCTCTGTGGGGGGCTTGCCGTTTGAATATCTCTGATCTTCGAGGTGTGAGCGGAGCGAAATTGAGAAGGCTCGCAGATCTTCGATATGTGGGCGAACACGAGAAAGCCGAAGGCTTTCGATGGAACCCCCGGGTGAGCATGAGGGAAGGCACGTCGATCAGAGAGTGACCCGGCAAAAAGTGAACACATTCTTTCCCCGCTTCCCCCGCCACACGATATAGGTCGAGGACAGCAGTGCGCTCATGATCATTGATTCTGCCTTCCCCCCCTATCGTGGTCCTGGGGATCCAGTGGCACACCCCAGGCGAGAAGATAGAGAGAGGCGGTTGAGTCACGCTCGCACCGAGAAGAGGTGAGGGTTTCTACAGGGCCCCGATAAGTGCGATCGATATGGGTAGGCAGGTGATGCATTCTACAGAGTGTGGTTATCTTATGTCCGCTCCGCTGCTCTTGAGTCGGGAAGGCAGAATAGAGATCACGATGAGTGCTCTCTCATTTCCTATGCTCTTATATGAGAGAGGTTAGAGATCTCTTTCACCCCAGTACATTCTCATGGCGATCTTTCGTTCTTGATCCGCCACTAGATTACCAGTTTTTTCACCTGTGGGAGTGCCCGCAGTTCTTCGATCACTCCAAGCGGAAGGGGTTCGTCGAGGATGATGACCAGCCTGGGTGACTCGGCAAAGTATGGGTCTGTCACGAAGATCTGTCTGATCGCAAGATCGTGTTCTGAGAGTACCCTGACCGCAGCCCCAACGATCCCCTTCTCATGAGCGTTGGTCGGGAGGATGGTGATGACGGTCAGACCGAGGGCCTCGGCGACCTTGGAGAGGTCAGGAGTCGTCCGCATGGAGGAGAAGACCTTCCTGGCCCAGTCCATACCCAGGATGCGACGTGCCGTGGCGTCCACAACCCTCCGGTCGATCCCGATAACGCGCGCGATATGAGTGGCCGGGATCTCGATGTCATTACAGGTGATACGCCCATTTTCAGAGACGCCAAAGCCGTTTTCAAGAAGAAATTTCACGACTCTGGCCTGCGCGGGCGAATCGGCAAATTCCTGCATGAGTGCTGCCCACATAATCATCTGAATGTACGCGCATGCAGAGATATTATCCTTGGGGTCTGGGTCTATGCGCTCACCCCCAGATCTGTGGCAAATCTCTGTTTATTCAGATCGGCCTGGTGGAAGAGAGGGCCTTGCAGGCCATGATTGGGCGATAGATTCAATTACTTTGATATCCTTCTTTATAGGGTAACAGGCGAGGGTTGCCGAGCCAGGCCAAAGGCGCAAGGTTGAGGGCCTTGTCACGTAGGTGTTCGAGCGTTCGAATCGCTCCCCTCGCACTCACTTTTATGACATCTCTGAAATGAGCCTTGGCGCTCTTTTCTGGCCCTGTATCTATAACCGCGTGCAGAGCCAACTAGTATACTCTATCTCAGATACCATGACCCGCGAAAACCTCCTCCCCATCCTGTATGGGCTGACATCGGCATTTCTCTTCGGTATCACGGCGCCGTTCTCAAAGTTGCTCCTCGATGGTGTGGGGCCAATCACGATGGCATCACTCCTCTTTCTTGGAAGTGGAACAGGCCTCTTCCTCTACCTTCTCGGGGGCTCGCTCCTTGGCCATCGACGGGACGGGGTCGAGGCCGCACTTGCCCCTGCCGACCTACCATGGCTTGCAGGGGTCATCTTCTTCGGCGGGATCCTCGCCCCAGTCACCCTGATGATCAGCCTGGCTCAGACGCCGGCCGCGACGGCATCGCTCCTTCTCAACTTCGAAGCAGTGGCCACGACGATCATCGCGGTGCTCTGGTATCGTGAACCGGTAGGGAGACGGATGTGGGCCGCACTCTCCTTGATCACACTCTCGTGCATCATCCTCTCGTACGTCCCTGACCAACCATTCGGGCTCTCACTTGGGGCGCTCGGGGTCATCCTGACCTGCACGTTCTGGGGGATGGACAACAACTTCAGCAAGCAGATCTCGGCAAAAGACCCGATCCCAATCGTGATGATCAAAGGGTTTGGGGCTGGGGCGGTCACCTTCGTCATCTCCCGTCTCCTTGGCGAGGCGATGCCGGACCCGGCCACCTGTCTTGCGGCGATGGTGATCGGGTTCCTGGGCTACGGCGGGATGATGAGCGTCTTCTTCTTGATGGCACTGCGCGGGATCGGGTCGGCACGGACGAGTGCGCTGGTCTCGACCTCACCGTTCTTTGGGGTCTTCGTCTCCTTCCTGCTCTTCACCGAGGAGCCGAGGCCGGCCTTCTTCGTCTCCCTACTGGTGATGGCCCTCGGCGCCTGGCTCCTCATCACCGAGAAGCACTCACACCCTCACCGGCACGAGGTGATGGTCCACGAGCACCGTCACCGGCACGACGACCTCCACCACGATGGCCACCCTCATCCGCCGGGCACCCCGCCGCTCGACGCGAAGGGCTACCACTCGCACCCCCACCGGCATGAGGCAATGGTCCATGACCACCCGCATGCGCCCGACCTCCACCACCGGCACACCCATGAATGAACAGCAGGTGCTGGAGAGTTGTCAGGTAAGGAGATGAGAATGAGTAAAGGTGCGGAGCGGCTGAAAGCCCTGGCCCGCACCTCTGCAGAAAAAAATTTTAGATCAACCCGCGGCACGCGAGGAAGTAGGCCATCAGGGTTTCGAGACCCCA
>JAQVHG010000185.1 GCA_028696365.1 Methanofollis sp. | reverse complement strand
AATCCTAAAGGGAAAAAAGAATTATCGAGATAACGAAGGGATTCGATTAAAGAATAAATACGGTCTCGTGAGAGAGTTCTATTATTGGTTGAAAGAGATCTTTTCAAAATAACTGACCAAGGTACACATTTTCTCGTCCACTGTCTGCATCGTATTATACCGTAATCTGTAATCACAACACGGTAATCAGAGATATTAATAAATATTCACTGGAAATTTCTTTTCGATGGGAGCAGAGATGTTTGAAATAAATTAAGGATATTTTATATGATTAACAGACCTAGATCGCATAATAAAAATTCCATAATGACTATTTGAGATAATAAATCCCTGTACATACAGTGAATTGAGGTTGATATGATCTATAGAAGAACGAGAATACTATTCAATGAGAACCGGCCGTAACCAGGGGGCATTGAATCTTGATCTGCCAAGTCTCACTAGAATTTTTTCTGCAATCTATTCTGATTTTCAAGATCGATATTATTTCTAGAAGGCATATGGATATGATTGCGTCGATGCCGGTTTTGTTCCCGGAACAACCGGTCGGGACACTGAGGCGTATTTTGTAAGAAAATTGCGTAAAGATCATCTCTGGCCGATCGAAGAAAATATCGATCATTACTCTGAAGACGACCTTTTTGATGTTATCGAGTTGTTGTTTGATTTATCAGTTCATTTCGATCACCGAGAGCAAAGTGGAAGAGGCTGGCTCACGCGTGGGTCCTGGTGAACCCCAGGAATACGTCTCTGCAGCGTCCCAGACGCAGGATGATCGTCGCAAAAACGCTCTCCGATCGAGTCCACTCCTGTCCGCATTGCGGGCTGGTAATGGACCGCGACCAGAACGCGGCGATCAATATAATATCATGAGATTGGGGCTGCAATCTCAGGGATAACATCCTAGGATACCCACGATTGAAAGTCGGGGGAGCAGTCACGATCACCCATGCGTAGACATGAGCCCATTGTTCATGCCCGATTCTCAAGGCCGGTATAATAGACAAACATGAGACCCTTTTTACCAGAACCACGGACAGGCACACATAAATATTCTATCAGTAATATTCACCCTATTATCTGATGAGCGCCATCTCATCATCCTTTGTCGAATGCATCCCTGGAGGAATAGACCTCTGGCACCCAAAGATCAACAGCACGACAGACCCTCTTCGACAGGAAGAGCCGTGTCCGATCTCTCTCTCGAAGTTGTCATCATCCTCATCTTCGGCATATTCATGCTCCTCTTTGGGCTGCTCCTCTTCAGGATTCATACCGGCACCATTCCCTATGCGCCCGACAGCACCTACGGCCTCTTTCTTGTCATCATCTCCTTTCAGGTCGTCACCATGGGCAAGACACCCTTCGGCGACCTCCGCCGGTCATGGGCGGTCATCATCCTCGGGATCTGCACAGCGGTCGTCGGGATGGTCGCCTGTTTCATTCCAGGCACTCTGACCACGCTCGTCCGCGTCCTTGTCGGAATTATGCTCGCTGCCGGGGGGTTTGCCCTTCTTCTCCAATTGTTCGTCCCTGAAGAGAGGGCGAGGACGTGGATGAAGGTTCCGGGAATATTGCGTCACCTCACCGTCGCCTGCACCCTTGTATATCTTATGTCGGTCATCCTCGGGCTTGTCACCCTCTTCCCCGGCCTCACCACCGACCCAGAGACCGCAGTGCTCCTCATCATCTATGGGATCAGTTTTTTCTATCTCTCGTGGAGCCTTCAGAGCGTTTATACCGTGTACCCCTCTGAGAAGGCGGGGAAGCCAGGATGATTTCCATGACACAAGAGAATCCAGTGCACCGCTCAAGACTGTTCAGGGACGTCTCCCTCCCGCTCACCATCGCCATACTCATCCTGGTCGGGACGCTCCTGATCCTCCTCGGCCTCCTGCTCTTCCCGGTAAACCTCGGGCTGATCCCCTTCTCCCCTGACGGCCAGCTCGGTCTGCTGATGGTCATCATGGCCATCCAGATGATGACCCTCGGGGAGACGCCGATAGGTCAGTATACGCGTTCATGGTCCATGATTATCGTAGGGATCGTATTTGCTGCGATGGGGGTGGTCTCGTGTATTGTGCCGGGAGTGCTGACCGGGGTGATCCAGGTCCTCCTCGGGCTCCTGAATATCCTTGGCGGAGGGGTCCTCCTTACAAAGAGGTTTATCTCGCTGAGACACGGCACCAGAACCCCTGCGGCAGGACCACTCCCTCAGGACATCAAAAATCTCCTGGTCACCCAGACGGTGTTGAACTTCGTGACAATCTCCTTTGGGATCACCATGCTGATACCTGGTCTTGTTTCAGGTATGGTCATCGCAGGAATCGTCGTGGTCAACGGCCTCCTCCTCTTTCTGCTGGGAAGCCTCCTCACAAAGATCCAGTAGGGTGTGCGCGAAATCAGAAAAGAGAGAGGAGTATATGGCCTGCAAAAAGGCACTACCCTCTGCTATAGAGATTAGATCCTTCTTCCATACTCTGACTTCCTGTGGAAATCACGAAAATAAAATATTCCTGATCTCTTCTTCACGCAATATCTTCGATTGAATCTGTTCTCAAACTCCTCTTCAGGAATTTTTCCGTAGAATTATTGCAGGAGAACGAAATCCCTTTGAGGTCATTGAATGGACCTCCCTGGCCAATCTCTCTTGCGGGGGTCAGGTGGAAACAAACGAGAGCGAACAGGAGACACTCCTCGCCGTGAGGGATTCTACAGAGCCCTATAATGGCACTTGCAACTCCGTGGGCGAAATTCTGGACATGAAGGGGAAGGCGAAGATCATCTCTAGTCCTCATGGCGGTCCTTATATAATAGAAGACAGGGACTCTGTAGAAATCCCCTTGATGTATCTCTCTGGCAAGAGGCTTGCCACCCCCCGAACCCCCGCACAAAACGATAGGTCGTGGACGGCAGCACTCTCTTTATGGTCATCGATTCTGCCTTCCCGTCTCTATCTTCATCCTGGGGGTCCGAGCGGCACTCGCCCCCCGGCAAGATTCATGAGGGAAAGCGGGAGGGTCACGCGTGCACCCATAATGGGTGAGAGTTTCTAGAGAGCCCTTTTTTCCACACTTTCACTCCGCCTGGTCTTCCATCATCTCGATGATCGACTCAAACGCTTCATAAGCATCGACCGAACGTTCGCCATACCGCTCCCCCTCAGAGATCATCTTCAGCAACGTACTAAGGGCCCTTGGATCCCCGATCTCCCCGAGGGCTCCGATTGCAGAGAGACGACATACCTCCTCGTATTGCTCGCTGTCGCAGGCGACCCTGCAGAGTGGACCCACAGCGCCAGTCGCCCCCTGTCTGCCCAGGGCGTCGGCCGCCCATGCTACCATCTCCTGCTCATCCGTATCCTTCAGCGCCTCGATCAGGACCACCTCCGGGTACAGCCCAGGGAGAAACCCGAGCGTCTGGATCGCCATCGCCCTGACGGCAGGTTCATACTCGCCGTCGACAACCTCGCAGAGTGGCCCGACGATCTCCTCGCCCATGCCAGCCACCGCCTGGAATGCCTCGTCGTAGAGTTCCTGAGAGTAGAGGTAGTGGTCTCTAAAGAGTTCTGAATCGTGTTCGATCTCGTCGAGGGTCTGGAAGAGCGACGACACCGTCGACACATCGCCTATCTCTCCTATTGCGACGATGGCCTGTCGGCAGAAGGCCAGGTAATCCTCGCTCGCTTCCCAATCCCTGAGTGCCTCAAGGATCGGGGGGACGGTGCGGTGATCCCGCAATGCCCCAAGACCACGCACTGCAAGCATCTGTACGTCAGGATCAGGGAAGGCAAGCGCCTCGATGAGGACACAGAGTAACTCTTCGTCATCCTCTACTGGTTCTTCCTCCCTCATCTCTTCCCATTCCTCCTCGTCTTCGTCGAGCACAAGCATCTCCAGTGCATCGACGGCGAAGGTGGTGGTCATAGATGTCGGTTCCTCGTCAGGGTCGGTCAGCACTGTCACAAGGGGGGCAAGCACTCTGGGATCTCCAATTCGTCCGAGCGCGATCGCGGCATAACTTCGGGTGTCGTCGGTATAGCGCTCCTTGTCGGCCATGACCCTGCAGAGCGGTTCAAATGCCTCTTCACACCCATGGATCCCCAGCACATAGGACGCCTCCGCAATGAGGGACTCATCTGCCCCCTGGTCTCTGACCAGGTCGAGGAGGACCTTGTCTGCCTTGGGGAGGTCGACTTCCATGAGGAGGGTGATGATCATCATCTTGACGTCGATAGAAGAAGAGCCGGAGAGGATCTCTTCGAGTGGTCCAACGTCGTCTTCATAGAGCATTGCCAGCGCTTCAATGGCCGACCGATCTCTTTCTGAGAGGTGCCACGCAATCTGGTGGAGGTCGCTGAACACGGTGTCGAGGTGAGAGACAAATGTTTGAAGAGCGGTTCTGTCGTCGAAAGAAGCAATGGCTTCCATGACGTCACCGACATACTGGCAGACGTCCTCCTCATCGGCGTCTCCCAGATCGTTGATAGACTCAATGATAGGCCTGAGTGCTCTGGCATCCCTCTGTCTGGCAAGTCCCTCCACCGCAATGGACCGCACCCTGAGCAATGGCGCTGAGAGGGCGTCGATCAGGGGAGGGACACGATCAGGTCTGGTTATTTCAGACATATTTGATCTACTTTCAGGGTATAGCCATACCAAGAAGGAAGAAGGCAGGATGGCGTGATAAGAGTTGTGTTCTGGCGCGAGCGATCGAGGGGAGCCGCGCCTTTCG
>JAQVHG010000009.1 GCA_028696365.1 Methanofollis sp. | reverse complement strand
ATTCTACAGGGACTGCATATCCTCACAATGCCGGTGTTCACGCCCCATGAACAAAAGAGAGACAAGAAAAAAAACCCGCGCGGGGGACCAGTGTCTTCACGAGTCCTCGAACAGGTGACCCTGGAGCCACATGACCCCTGAAATGACGTCGCCGACCACCGGGACATATCCCCCGGTGACATGCTCTGCGGCATAGAGCATGATCTCCACATCGTCCTGCCCCTCCCTGTCCATCGGCCTGAAGAGGGGGGCGGTGATCTGGTAGACCTTCCTTGTCCCGAAGGTGAGTTCTCTGACCTCTTTGATGCGGGTCATGAAGACGAAGTCGTCGACATCTCCGCCATGGAATGGGAGGTATCCCGCCATATGCTCCAGAGAAAATTCTTTCCCGTCAGGCCCGGTCACGGTCCCTGGATTTGATTTCCTGAGCCAGTAGACGAATGCGGAGAGAGAGAACCGGTATCGTCCGCCGGGTGCGTACCGCTCTTTGTGCATGAAATACAAGGTGTCGAAGAAGGCGATCCACGCCCCGGCAAGATGACCCTTGACCTGCCCCTCGACCCTGTTCATCCACTCCTCGACCTCTTCGACTTCGACTTCGTGGATGATCCCTTGGGTACTATATGGATACCCGGTGCAGAGTTCCTGGTCGACGACGACTGAGCAGGTCTTCAGGACGTCACCCCCAGACCATGCCGCGAGGACTGTCCTATGTCTCTCGATCATCTTCAGGCGCTCTGCGTGCTCCAGTGCACCGACGACTGCATCCTGGACCTCACCCTCGGACATGACAAGAGTATCCCAGTGGCTACCATGGCAACCTATTTTTTCTGATTTTTTCTTCTCTTTGGATTCATGATTGAGTGTATCAGGGAGTACCATGGCAGTTCCTCGGGTAGGGGGGAGATATGATGGCCTGCATATCTGCGCTGAGATATAGACATACCCACATATAGAGTTTCTGATAATTTCGCCACCTAATAAACTCATTAAATTTATAAAATATTCATTAGATTGAGTTACCTTCATCTTCAGTTTGTTTTATCCCATGAAGCTGATTCCCTGCAGGAAATAAGAGAAGGGCCGCACCACTCGCTTCATGAACACTCTCCCGCTATTCCCTCTGACTGTGATTTCCCATGACAGACCCAGTAGAATTCCTCTAGAGATCTATCTTTGCGGGAGGCGAGTGCGAGTGAGTTTGGGTAAATCCTGGCTCTGTAAAAATCCTCACCCCTTCTTGGTGTGAACATGGCTCACCCACCTTCCCTCATGAATCGCGCCGGGGGCGAGGGGGAAGGTGACGAATGCAGGGGTGCGCGATGGAAAAAAACTGGGGCCTCTTCATTGTCATCCATCGCTCTCAATCGGTGAGGATGAGCGCCGGAGAGTTTTGGGATGGCCTCGAACATAAAGGGAGTGGTACAGTCCTCGATCTGGGGGCGGCCAAGCCCCCATGCCCCTCGCCACAGAGCATTATCTAGAGGGTTTCTAACAAGAGTCTATCTCTGATATTACAGGGCCTTTATCATCTCTTGATTGAGAGAATTAGCATTCGGAATCGATATATATCAAAGACTATATTGTTTCATCTGTGCCTTAGAATTCCTGAACTCCCATGACGGTTAGTTTGTACCCCTACATGGACGAAGGATCCCCCCATGTCTATGTCGGTGTTGTCAGGGATAACTCAGGCTATGGAGATGAACCATGAAAAGAAGGTACATTATGCTTCTCAGCCTCCTGGTACTCGTCGTCGTGCTGGCGGTATACCTCTTCTACCCTGTGAACAGCGGTGAAGGCACGCCGTCGATGACAACGCCTGGAAGTGCTGAGACTGAGTTTGAACTCTCAGCAGAGTTTCCGGATATGATCAAGCGATCGTACCCTGTATACCAGACCGATGTGCCCACGGTGACAGTCGAGGTGGTGGAGGAGATCGCAGGATCGTTTGGGATGACTGGGAAGGCGGAGATGTCCAACTCCAGAACTGGCGAGATCAAGGTAGTTGATGATTCGAAGGGTGAACTTAGGCACCTCTCCATGTATCCTGCATCTGGGGCGGTCCTCTATGAGATCCCTGACAAACAGTTCCCTGACCGCGTCACAGAGCAGCCCCTCCTCCCCGCAAGAGACGAGGCGGTCGTGATCGCCGACGTCTTTTTGAAGGAACGGGGGCAGCGACCGCCAGATGCAGAGGTGAGTGCTGTCGAAGTGGACCAGCAGCACGAGGTCTGGGAGGCGGGGATGAGTGAACCCAAGGAGGTCTATAACATTACCCTTGCCGTGAGGTACGAGAGAACACTCGATGGCCTCCAGGTCTATGGGGATGAGATGGCGGTGATAATCGGTGACGGCGGTGAGGTTGTCGGGATGGTGAAATGCTGGCGGGAGATCGAGGATGCAGGAGAGGCAACGGTCATCTCAGCTGAGGAGGCGTATGAGAACTTAAAAGTGGGAAAGACCATTCGCCCACGGGAAATGCCTGGATATGATCGGGTAGTAATCGAGGAGATCACTCTTGGGTACTGGATGGAGCCGAGGGTTTCTGAGCAGGAGACTGTCATGCCTGTCTGGGTCTTCAAAGGGACGGTTTATTATGACCACTCAGAAGAGCCATACCAGGAGTATGTGGCGGCGGTTGAATAATAAATCGGCTCTGTAGAAATCCTCACGGATGGCTCTCTTTGGTGGGGGAGCGTGCCACTCGAAGACGTCGGTCTTCTCATGTTTGCTCGCGCTCGCTCTGATGTACCGTCCCTGATTGGAGGAGAGATGCACAACCTGAGACGCTATGGCAAGGGACCGTTCACGATCGCGGTCGTCCACGGCGGACCGGGGGCGGTCGGGGAGATGGCGCCGGTAGCCCTGGAACTTTCGTCTGTGGGTGGTGTGCTGGAACCGCTCCAGACAGCGACTACCCTCGACGGGCAGGTCGAGGAGTTGAAGAGCGTGCTGGAGAGCGAAGGCGATCTTCCAATCACGTTGATCGGCTTTTCCTGGGGTGCATGGCTTGCATGGATCGTGGCCGCCCGGCATCCTTCGGTCGTGAAGAAACTCATTCTCGTCGGGAGCGGGCCGTTTGAAAAGAAGTATGCCGGAGAGATTATGAGGACCAGGCTCGAAAGACTCAATGACGAGGAGAGGGAGGAAGTCCTCTCCCTGATGAAGGTCCTGAACAGTTCGGCCGCGGGGAACCGCGACACCGTTCTGACCAGGTTCGGGTCGCTCCTCGCCAGGGCGGACGCCTATGACCCCCTGACCTATGACGATGAAGCCCTCGAGTGCCGGTATGCAGTCTATCAAGGCGTCTGGGAGGAGGCCGATGCATTGAGGAGCAGCGGGAAACTGCTGGAACTGGGAGAGAAGATCCGGTGTCCGGTCATCGTGGTCCATGGCACGTATGATCCGCACCCCTTTGCAGGAACACACCTCCCTCTCTCCAGGGTTCTCAGAAACGTTCGGTTTGTCCTGCTGGAGCGGTGCGGTCACCGCCCCTGGATCGAACGGCATGCCAGAGAGCGATTTTATGATCTTTTGAAAGACGAGATCAGGGAATGAAAGGTCGCCATAAAAAATAGACCTGTGATGAGGGAAGGCACGTTGATCAAGCGGGCGCCCCCTCCAAGAGGACGGAGATGCTTCAACGCTTCTCTCGCACCCCTTCGGGTGACGACTCGCCACTACTTATCATCAGACTCAGATTATTTCCCGTACTGATTGATGACATGGACCAGCCCGGCAAACCCTTCCATCTCCATCAGGAGCACGTCCTGTCGGCGCATACCCATCGAGGTCTCGGCATCGGCGGTGAGCATCTCAGGACCGCGGACGACCGTGCGGGCGACCCCGTCGCGGGAGAGTAGAGCGGTGGCCTCGCGGTCATGGACAAAGGCCCGTCCAGGGATGATCACCGCCTCGTCGAGCATGGCAAGATCGAGGGCCGCAAGGTCGTCGCGGGTAATGAGGCATGCGATCTCCTTGGGCGCGGCCACCACCCGACACCCTCCGCCGCAGGCGTCGAGCACCTGCTGGATGTACGGCGTGGCAACACTCCCGCTGACCACCGTCGCCCGCCTCCTCACTCTGGGGAGTTTGGCCAGGAGGTCGGGCTCCTTGAGGATGGCAAAGGGGGACCCGATCTCAGGGTCCCAGAGGGGCGTGCCGCTGATCTTGAGGGAGTGGGAAGCGGCCAGGGCGGTGACCCGGTCCCTGAACGCCTCCACGCTCTCCACCTGTTGGCCCTTGATGATAGGGGCGTTCCCGAGGATCAAACCTTGCTCAGTGGTGTTTGCAAACCGCATCAAGATCAGCCCCTTTGCCCCTGCGTCCTCAAGCCAGGCACAGGTCTCCTCGAGTTTCTCGCCATCGTTGACACCTGGGATCACCAATGCCGCCGCATAGACGTCGATCTCCTCGCAGAGCCGGCGCAGCACCTCAAGCGAGGCCTCGGGGGTGGGGTCGTGCATATAGCGCCGGCGGAGTTCAGGGTCGGCTGAGAAGATGGTATACGAGACCTCGGCGAGGCCGTTTTCGATGAGCATGTCGGCGATACCGGGATCGTCAAATCCTTTCCCGCTTGTATACCCGATATGGAGGGGTGCCTCCATGCTCCCGAGCAGTTCGACCAGGTCGGTGAATTCCGGGTAACAACTCGGGTCGCCGCCGCCGCTGATGGTGATGCGGCTGATTTCGCCTGTGAGCATCTGGAGGTTGGCAAGGATATCGTCTGCAACCGTGGAAAGAGGTTTGAACCCGCGGTACTGCTCCTTCACCCCACGGGTGCAGTAGTCACAGCCCACCTTGAAGGGCGGACAATACTGGCACCCGAAGGGCGCAACGTCACCGACGTGCTTGAAATAACAGTACTCACAAAAACCCCGGCAATCGACACCAGGCCGACCCCCGATATCCACGGTCAACTGAGCCATCTGCTAATTCTTTCTGTTACGTAAGGTTAAATGCTATGGGATCGCCGTTTTAATGAATAAAAAAAGAGCAATAAAAAAGAGGCTTTGTAGAATTCTTCAGGACGATACTCTGTGGTCTCCCCACACGATAGGGCCATGGACTACAACCTCTTCTTCATGGTCGTCCATTCTGCCTTCTCGGCTTAATCTTCTCCCTGGGGTCCGGGAGATACAAGTGGAGGGAGTTTGAGACAACCCGTAGGTCTTCGATAGTGCCGCCAGCGCGATAGATGTGAAAAAGTGGTTGAGTTATGTCCGCCCCAAGAATTGGTGAGAGATTACCCCGAAAGTGAATCCAGAAGATCATATCTCCAGGTTCGCATAATGATTTATTCAGTTCTGTAGAAATCCTGTAGAAATCCTCTTGATAAATCTCTCTGGCGGGGGGCTTGCCGCCCCCCGAACCCCCCGCATCACGATAGGTCAACGACAGCAGCACCCTCGTCGTGGTCATCTGTTCTGCCTTCCAGGCCCAATCTTCATCCCGGGGGTCCGGGGGCGCGGGTGAAGGCGACGGATGCATGGGTACGCGATGAAAAAACTGGGATCTCTTCATTGTCATCCATCGCCATCAATCGGTGAGGAGGAGGGCTGGAGAGTTTTGGGATGACCTCTGGGAAAGACAAGTGATCAGACAAGTCACTCTGACTCGTCTTTGAGGATTTCTTTAGAGGTGCCAGGCCACAAAAAAAGAAAGAGGTTATTCCCTTCCCCTGAGCAAGACAAAGGAGAGCACAACTGATGCGATCAGACATGCCGGTCCGAGAGGGGTCTGGGTAGTCTGGGGAAGAGTGGTGGCGGTCGTCGTAGGGGCAGTGGTCGCCCCGCCCTCGGCAAAACGCATCAGACGGTAGATGCCTGCGCCGGTGATCTCGGTGACGGCAGACCCGTTCTGAAGCGTGCTTGGGAGGATCTCCCAGGTCTCCCCATTGAGGACGGCAATAAAGACCGTCGCCTGGCTTACGGCCTCATCCTCCGGGAGTATGAAGATGAGCTGCACCGGTTCCTGGAACCGATGACCTTCAGGAGTGATCGAGATCGCATCGCCGAGAGGCATCCACCCATCAGGGATATTCCCGCTCTCTACCTTAACCAGGCCAACTCCCTCGAGTCCGGGCCCCTCAAGACGGACCAGTCTGTCCTCTGACCAGACTTCATCAACGCCTGGAGTGGTGGTCACCGTCTCTGTCGCCGTTACCTCACCGTTCTGCGGCGATGTATTCCCTGATGTGCCTGATGATCCCGACGGGCCCGAAGAACCCTGGTTCCCGGAGGGCTTCTCTGTAGTCGGCACATCAGTCGGCTCTGTGGTGGGTTCCTCAGGTATGCCGCCGCCGATCGGGATCGTCTCACTCAGGACAGTCTTGTCGTCCACAACAACCTCGATGGTGCTTGAACCCCTCTTGACGCCATTGATCTGAAAGGAGATGGTGCTGTCTTCAGGTCCGGTCTTCTCCCCACTCAGGCGCATCTGCGCAATGATCTCCGAACTCTCTGGCAGCGCCTTCCCTTCGAGTTTGAGAGAGGGATATGTCCCTGCAGGGATATCCATCTGCTGTGTGAATGTGAAGACCCCGTCCTCAGATGGTCCGCCCACATTGATGGTCCGCCCGTCCAGAGCGGTTGAGAGGGTCGAAAAGGCCGTATTTTTAGTCGATGCAAATATCCATCCGCCGCTCAGTGAGACAGGGAGCGCAAACTCCTGCACCTCATAGACAAATCTCTCTCCACGCTCCACTCCGATCTGACTTTCAACCAAAATCGCAAAGGAAGCCCCATCAGGGAGATCCTCGATAGTGATCTCGATCTCGTCCCCGTCCTCGATGACGTCTGGCGAAACGGACATGGAGAGTGCATTACACCCCATGGAGATACACGCCATGGAGAGAAACACAGTACAGATAACAAATTTAAAATGCATTTATTTTCCCCCGCGTATCCAGCGATAGTAAACATTTATATATTATAAATGTTACTTGCGGTACAAAGGGGGGGAGAATGAAATCGTTTATAGGATACGGTTTAGTTCTATTTCTACTAACTCTACTCTTCGGGACCGTAGCGACGGTCTCTGCTGCAGATCCTGTTGTTATCATCTCAAGCAACGAATCATTTGAATACAATGGCCTTGAGGTCTCTGAGGTCTCATTCATTGATCTTATCGATCCTGAGGTGACCTGGACCACACTGGAAAGTACCGACGAGTGCGACCAGAAGGTGCTCACCTTTCCAGAGATCAGGTACATCTTTAGAGACTGTCCAGACACGACCATCGAAGTGGATGGTTATACAGTCACTTCCCGGAATGTACCTCAGGTCGACTTGACAGGGATGAACGCTCATCCAGTCTACATAAAGTCAGTGATCCCGTCGATCTCAACAGTGATACCAGGAGAGACCGGGAACGTCGTCCTGGTGAAAACTCCGTCAGAGGTCCCAGACACAACAAATACCAGTTATGAAGATCTCTTTGCCGCCACCGACACGATGTACCTCTACACCAACGAGGGCATCATCTACGTGAACCCACAGACAAACAAATACGTGCTCTGGGGGAGCTTCGATGGGATCGGGTATGACCCCAACGACTTTGGCACGACCCTGATGAACACCCAGGTGGACCTCAGCAACTTCTCAGTCGACCCTGCGCTGGCCAGAGACCTGGGCGAGGCGTACCCCGAGACGACTCCAGCGGCAGGAGAATATCTCTGCTTTATCTTTGGGTATGATCCCACTACTATGGCCATGAAGATCCTGGGTGTGACACCAGTATCCATCATGGACAAGGACTATGCTCTGACCTGGAATGGTGGAGAAGTTCCTGCCACTTATACCGGGAATGACGTCACCCTCGGTTTTGAAAACGGTGAATCCCTCGATGGGGTGGTGTACTTCATCTTCAGAAAGGATACCGTCTTCGATGCTGAGTTGATGTTCGACGCGGAAAACGTCATGGCGATGAAGGATCATCCTTCGATCACCCCGACGTGCCTCATTGATTTCCTTATGCAGGAGGTGCCAGGACACACCATGGCTGAGAGTCCAGCAGAGATTACGTTGACTGCAGATGGTGACACCATGGGGCCTGAGGACCTCGAAGCGGTCATCCCGATCTCTACTGGGTATGGGATCTCGGGTGTCGGAGAGGGGCAGGACGTTACAGTCCCAGTTTCAGCGTTCTCCGGCCTAATGGAAGGAACCTACATCGTCATGCTCTGTGGAGCCAGTGAAGACGGCTCGGTCATCGCCGTCGACCAGAAAGAGGTCACCATCGGTGCAAACTCACAGCCGAGGCGGTCTTATGACAGTGGTGGGAGCGACAGTTGGCTCAGTTCATCGAAGCGTGCCGATTCCAACGAGGAAGTTGCCGAGATAGAGACGATTGTTCCGAAGAGCGACGATGGAGTGAAAAATCCAGGGGGTTCTGCTGCCATCAAGGACGTCAGAGTCGGTGAAGGATATCCTGAGAATACCGGATCTGCCGAACCTGCAGGGAATTTACCCGCTGTGCTTGGGTATGCTGCGATCGGCCTGATCGCCCTCCTGGGCATCGGAATTGTCCTCAGCCGTGGCAGGTTCAGGTAACCTCCTCGGCTCTCATCTTCTTCTTTTTTGGCTCTTTAGAACCTCTCATGGAAGCCATCTCAAAAGTCTCTGGCTTATAACTACGCAGAAGATAGCGAACGATGATGGTTGAGGGGTCTTCACCTCTTTGTAGCGCACCCATGCATCCATAGCCTTCCTCTACGATTTTGCCGGGGGCGTTACCCCCGGACCCCAGGGGCCACGATAGAGTCGGAAGGCAGAATAGATGTCCATAAAGAGAGTGCTGCCCTCCTCGACATATCATGTAGGGGGTTCGGGGGGCGGCAAGCCCCCCCAGAGAGATCCATCCTGAGGATTTACCATGAGATCATCCCAAAACTCTCAGGCCCTTCCTCTCGGAGTAGATCGCGAAGGATGATAGTTGAGAGATCCTCACCTCTTTGTAGTGCAACCATGCATCCATCACCTCCCCTTACGCTCCTGCCGGGCGGCATCGCCCCCGGCCAAAGAGGTGGGAAGGCGGGTGACACACATCCCTCACACAATAGGTGAGGGTTTCTACAGATCCACTTTCTCAGGAGATCTCCGATATCTTGTGTTCTCAAGTTCGCTGACACTCGTTTCACCAGATCCCATGAAGAGATTGCTGGGACGGCAGGACCAAAGTTCCTGGAAGGGATTGTGCGGTCTTCGACCAATTGTGTGCGAGATGTGATGGAAACAAGTGAGAGCGAGTTCGAGAAGACAAAATGTTTCGAGCGCCCCGGCACGAGCGGGGGAGAAAGCAGTTGGCGTATACTCTCCTCAAGGGAGAGTCAAGAATTTCTTGATGCCCCCTGGTTTTTCCCATACACCTCTTCCTCATGCGGGAAAAGAGTACACCAGAGTCAGGTGACCCCGCCCTTCGTCGACCTGCACATTCGAGAGTGTGCACGCCTTCTGAAACCCTTCAGCCAGGATGCAGGCGACAAGGCTGCAGACCGGGCACCCGACCATGGTGCAACACTTCGGGGACTCGGCACGTACGGCAGTGCAGCAGGAGAGAAGCCTGAACTTTTCCAGGGTCACCACAATCGCATCTCCGCTCCGTTCCGCGACGGTTTTTTCGGCGACCTCCAGGACATCAGAACAGACCTCCTGAATGCAGAGGAGGAGGTCACGTTCTTCTGTTGGGATCATGAGGCTTGCGTCCTGTTTCAACTGCTCAAGAAGTGGAAGCCCCATCGGGAGGAATACTAACCCTTCAGAGCCGTCATCTGTGGCAAAAGAGAAATCTTTCTTGATCGTCGCGCCATGATACGCTCCTGCCGGGATGAACTGGAGGGGAGGACGGGTCGACTCGTGCGGGAGATAGACCCCATCTCCCATCAGTCCGAGGTCAGAGGCCACCCGACTGAGGTTGATGGTACCGGCGGCAGGGAGAGCACCGACATAGGACGGGTCGAAAGGCTCGCCCTTTGAGAGCGTGAGGAGAAACACCCCTCCGACAAAAGAGGCGATCCCGCTCAGGACCAGTGTTGCACTGGTGAGGTCGCCGCGGTTGGTGAAATATGCAATCGTCAATACTAGAGCGGCGGCCGCAATCAGCACCGCCCCTGCCATGAAATAATCATTGTATCCATCTTCTTTCATTGTCCTATCTCCGCCCTGGATCTCATCTGATGTTCGACAAGCCACACAAGGCAAAACGCCAGGAGCATCAACCCGCCGACGACAAGCAGTGCAGGGCCGACCTTTCCCAGTGCGGCGATCCCCGCCCCGGCACCGAGGATGCACCCGGATCCCACAAGCACCCATCCACCCCCTGGTGCCGATTGATCTGAAGTGAGGCTGAACGCCGCCCAGAGCACCAGCACCTGAAGGAGAACCGCGCCTTCCCAGGACACCCCTGCAGTGACCAGCACCAATGGTTCCCCGCCGCAGAAGAGAAGGAGCCAGCCGTCAGACCCCCACTTTTCTGCCAGGTAGAGAACTCCAAGATAGAGGAGCGAGAAGATCAGAACACCGAGCCAGATCCCTGAGAGCAGACCGATGCCCAGGGCCAGAGGGACTGGGGGGAAGAGGATCAGTTTCACCGTATCATCCCCGCTTCCCTGAGAGACGTGTTTTTCCGAGCATGCTTGGTCTCACCGTGTCCGTTCTGTTCCCAGAGGTCCACCTGGATACCGACTCGCTCTGCGATGTAGACCATAAAATCAAGGTGACTCTGATCGCCGTCCCGACAGGAGAAGACCTCGATACGTCTGGGCCTGAGCCGCCACATCGCCTGTGCCATCTGCCGCTCGTAGACCGTCTGTTCCCTCCCTTTGAGCATCGACCCATAAACTGCAGCAAGTCTCCCGCGATAGTCAGAGCCGTCCCCATCATGCCCGTTGCCATTCCTGTCCCCAGAACGGTGATGCACCATCGCGTTCAGGTCGGCCCTGAGAGAGGGAGGGGGGCGGGCGCGGTAGAAGTGTGCTTCTTCTGCCATTGTGTTCTCACTCCCGGCAAGTACCTCCATGGCCCGTGCATAATCGGCTTCAAGAGGAAGATAGACAAGGAGGTTTGGGCCCCTCACTGCTATCAGAGATGCGCGACCATGCGCCTGCACCGATGTTGCAACCGCACTGCGCACTGCCTTTTTCATGGCGGCCCTGACCTGCGGAGTTGCGTCACCCCTGGGAATGTCGACGAAGATGAGCGGCGGCCGGTCTTCTTCATTGGCATAGACCCTGACATGGAGAGACCCTTGTTTTGCGGAGACCTTCCAGTCGATCCTGTGTACATCGTCACCGGTGACAAATTCCCTGAAGGAACGGACTGTCCCGCCGGCGCCTGTAGAGGGGTGACGAGACTCTGGCCCTGTGCCGGTCTGCTCCCCTCTCTGAGAGGTAAATCGACGCTCTGGCCGTACAGTCAGGGCGGGGAGACGCAACCCCTCTCCTTTGAAGGTCGCAACCCTGGGGAAGAATGGATCCAGAACCCTGAGCACACACCCTCTGAAGAGGACTTCCCCCTCAGTCGGGACGATCATTGAGTAGGAGATGACGCCGTCTTCCTGCAGTGGCCCTACAGAGGAGAGGCAGGGCGATCCCCTGACCACCTGCACCCCGACAGGGGGGAGGTCCTCGATCTGAATCCTGCATCCTGGGGGAAGTGCGGCGCTGACCCGAACCTGCACATCGACCGTCGAGTCCTGTCTGACGACCGTGGCATCGACATTTCTCGTGACCTTCAGACTGCCGACGACATCCGCAAATCTCTGGGAAGTGGCGGCATACATGATAAAAAGAAATGTGCCAATGGCAAAAACTCCAAGAACCGCAGCAAGATTCTCTGTCAGGAGCGAGAGACCTGCGAGTACTCCGATAAAAACCAGACCTCCATAGGTACCGCTCCCGACAGACACTTACTGCACCTCGACAGTGGCGAGAACCTCGTCGGTCACTTCATGCGCAGTCACACCTCCAAGATCGGCCTCACGCCTGATGAGAAGGCGATGAGGCAAGGCAAGATGAGTGGCGTGCTTGATGTCGTCGGGGATCACATAGGTCCGGCCATGCAGTGCGGCACGGGCCTTTCCGCCCCGCACCAGGGCAATGGATGCCCTGGGACTCGCACCAAGCCAGATGTCAGAGTGGTTCCTGGTGGCAAGGACGATATCTCTGATGTACTGGAGCACCGGTTCCTCGATCGTGACCGATCTGACGGCACGGACAAAGCGCCCGATCCTGGTCGGGGAAAGGACTGGGGTGACTCTGCTGCTGAACGTCTCCCAGTCAAGGAATCCATTGCTCTCCCGCCTGATAATCTCAAGTTCATCCTCGGCGTCAAGATAGTCGAGCCGTGCGCTGAACATGAACCGGTCCTTCTGCGCCTCGATGAGCGGGAAGGTCCCCTCGAACTCGTAGGGGTTCTGGGTCGCGATCACAAAGAAAGGACTTGCAAACCGGTGCAGAGTACCGTCGATCGTGGCCTGCCGTTCGCTCATCGCCTCGATGAAGGCGCTCTGCGTCCGTGGGCTGACCCGGTTCATCTCATCGATCAGGACAAAATTCGAGAAGATCGGTCCCTTCCTCAGGACAAAGTCACGGCGTTCAGGGTCATAGACTCTCACCCCGATGATGTCTGCCGGCTGCATATCGACCGCACACTGGATCCGACTGAACTCACACCCAGAGAGGAGGGCGATCGTCTTTGCAATGACAGTTTTGGCTGTCCCAGGAACTCCCTCAAGGAGGATGTGCCCTTCGCTGAGCATCCCCATATAGATCATCTCAATGAGAGATTCGTTCCCGACCACAAACCGACCCATCGTCTCGGTTACCTTCTGATAGGTCTCAGATATAACATCCAGTTCTGTTGCAACAAGATCATCAGGTTCCATGTACCCACCCTAGCATGTTTTTTTTCTCCAGAGAAATGCCGCGGCAAAGAGGAGCAGAGCCAGCAAACCGGCCTGGAGCAGCGGTGCATCCCTGAGACCTGTAAGAACTGCGTGGTCCCAGGTCGCCGTCGAGGCTGCACTGTCCACGAGTATCGTTCCACGATACCCCATGAGGTTATCTACAAAGCCCCTGTTCTCCCCTGGCACATCTCCCCCCTGCATGGCATTAATGAGAAGACTCGGGTCAGAGCAGACGATCACCTCCCCTTCACCGATCTCCTCCCTTGCAAGGAATGCGTACGTCCCGGACGGCTCCCCGGCATCCATCTTCCCGTCTCCGTCCAAGTCCTCCCAGCTGAAAAGCCCAGAGACCAGGAGTGCATCGCCTTTGGTCACATAGGCAGGACGGTTGAAGATGACGATCTCCACCTCGGCGAGGAGAGGATGAGTGGTGGCAGGGTGGCCGTTAGGGAAGAAAGAACTCTCATAGGCAGAGTCAAGAGAAGAGATGTTTTCAGGAACGATTCTCATCGATGAGCCAATGCCCTGGAGCATGACATTGGACGCCCCGGACTCGTCTGCGATGAAGATCGTGTTCCCTTGTTCAAGAAATTTGCGGTATGCATCGAAACTGTCCTCTCCCGGCATGCCGGGTGGGGCGACGATGAGGAGAAGGGAATCTTCATACTCATTGAGGGAGAGCAGGTCAGTAATCAACGTTCCCCCTTTCTCCTGCACAGTATCGAAGAAGACCGAGGTCCCGTTCCAGCCGCGGTTTGAGATGCTATACTCCTCGCCGGTCGTCGAGAAGTGGACAGAAAGGACGATCATCACTCCAAGAAGGAGAGGCGCCGCCCATCTCCAGGCCCGACTAATGTTCATCACCCCCTTGGTCAGAGGCATGATCATACAACTGGCGCAGGCATTTTGTCTGCTCGTACGATGGTGCGGGCCGGCCATATCTCACTCTTTCATAAGATAGGATGAACTTTGAGAGGGCCGACGGTGCTGAGGGTGTGGTCGTCGCCCCTGCAATGCCGAGCACCTCCCTTGGGGTCAGAGTAGTATAATTCCTGATCTTCAGAGCATGTCCGATCCTGGCGGCGATGGCGAGGTACAGGAGGCGGACCGCATCGCCGTACCGCCCTGAGGAGAGGAGGGCGGCATACTGTTCTTCGACCGCCGAGGGTGTCCACTCGACTGGCGGTGAAGCAGCGTCCGGTGCTATCCCGGTCCACTCCTCCCCAGGGGGGATCTCTGCTCGTCTGGGCACGACAATGAGATGTCTAGAGCGGCGCCTGGCCCGCCTGTGTCTGACCGCCAGCGCCACTCCAATGCCTACAAGCAGGACGGCCGCAGTCTTCATGGCAAGGACCGTGACCCAGGTGCTGGGCTCAGGGACCTCCACCCCAACACTCTCACTGGCTGTGGGCTGGAGAGGGAGGAGATCTTCAGAGACCGTCGCCCGCAGTTGCCGCGGGCCGGCGGCGAGACGGCCGGTGCAGGAATATGCCCCGTCTCTGTCAGTCTCTGCCATAAGCGAGATGCCGTCGTCTGAGGTGATGGTGATCTGGGCGCCTTCGACCGCTTTTCCCTCACAGAGCAGCGTGCCTCTGCAGAGAACGTTCTCTTCTCCTCGTGAGACAATGGGCTCCGCTTCCAACGTGAGGGCGGCCGGGGCGGCCAGCACCTCGAACTCGGTCACGTCTGAATACACCCCGTCGTGGACGGCGTAGATGAGATGGCGACCGGCGCTGAGAGAAGATGCCGGGATGGCTGCTGCATACCGGCCGGCATGGTCGGTGGTCGCTGAAGTCCATTCTTTTCCGTCAAGATAGAGTGAGACTGTCCCTGCAGAGGTCATGGGTATCATGCCTGAGACCTGGACGATGTCACCATATGAGGCTGAATGTGGGCTGACCAAGATGCCGGATGCAGGCTGATCATCGTCGTGCCCGACATTCCAGGCCTGCCGGGTACGGTCAGTCTCATTTACCACCCCTGCAAACCCAGAGACGCTGTGGATATAAGAGGAGACAGGGAGGTCGTACTTTGTTCCGATCTCAGTCATAGTCGTCTGCCGATCTTGATAGCGTGTGAGGGCCTCTTCCATCTTCATCTGGAGGGCCTCGCCCTCATACGAGATCGAGTAGAGATTTTCTGAATCTTCTCCGTCCTGATAGACCACCTCTAGTCTGGAGAGTTCGTCCATCCGTTTGCTCTTCTCGATGAGGGTGGCGAGGGCGTCCATGTTCTCCATGTTCCCTTCAGCAAACTCCCTAATGTCACTCTCACTCATATCGAGACTGATGACCAGGTTGTTGAAGGAACGAGAAGCTTCAATATAGCGAGCCAAATCTTCTTCCGCCTTTTCAAAATCCTTCTCCCTGACATGGAGGACGATGGTCCCGGTCTGGTCCATCAGGTCTGCCATGGCGGGCACGACCATCTCCATCCGTCTGTCAGCGGGGCGCTCGTCTGGTACCGGTCTAGCATGGGCCATGGTGGAGACAGTCTGCTCCTCTGAGTACAGTTCGGGCGATGCGATCATCCCGCTCAGTACGAGGAGGCACACAATTGAAAACGCCACGACTAGCCCTTTTATGACCGTTTTTCTCTTCATCAGATGAGAACCCTCGCCAATTTGTCGATGATGGCCGCTCCGGATATGACAAGACCGGCGGCGACCAGGTACTTGAGATACAGTACATGGGATGGGCTGACAAAGGTCGTGTCAAGCACTTCGATGAGGAGGAAAAATCCGATCGAGACGAGTACGAGAAAGACCATGAGGTCGACGCTCTTCATCAGGACGAGGAAGAAGGTCACAGCAAAAAGCCAGGTCATAAACCCCCCTGCAATGAGGTGCCTCCCCGGGCGGCCCATCAACACCACCGATGATGGTTCCTGTATATATGGATTACGGATGAACCGGAAAGGAATAGAATCTGCTCACTATATTTATATAGCGGAAATCTGATGTATGGGTGGTGGTGAAATCATGAAGGCATGGATTCGGATCCTGGCCATGCTCCTTCTGGTCGCAGGTTTGGTCCTGCCGGCAGGGGCCTTCACGGCGGAGGAATTGAACATTTCAGTGAATGAGAATGGCGCAGCGACGGTAGACTTCACGTACTCGCTCAACTGGCTGGAGAGGTTTGCGGTCTTCCTCAAGATCGCCGATCCAACTGAGGAGTTTGCGAAGGCACTTGAGAAATACTCAGGAGGGCATGAGGTTGAGTCGGTCGCGGTGGACGATCAGACGGCGTCTTTCCTGGTGGAAGGGTTTGCAAAAGTGAGAGAAGGGGAGAATGGGACTATGATCTACACGACCCCAGCCCTCGACTTCACGGACGCGGAGAAGGCACTTGATGACTACTGGTTTGCCCCCCTCGTCCAGGCCGACTTCTCCCCTGCAAAGACCAGGATTGTGTTTGTAGAAGAGATCACAAAGACCTTCGAGGATTCGTCCACAGTCCCTGAGGTCTCAGTGGAACTGAGAGAAGCGTGCTGAGAAAAAAATTCTTTTTTTGTTTTTGAGGCTCTGTAAAAACCCTCGCTAATCGTGGAGAAGATGTGTGTCACCCGCCTTCTCACATCTTCATGTCGAGGGCGCTGCCCCCGGCACGGTGGAGTTGGAAGCATGGTTGGGCAACGAAGAGAGGGAGGCTCTCTCCACCACATTCAATGCTCTCTTCTGGGAAGGGGAGGGCTGGAGAGTTTCGGGATGACTTCTTTGAGAAAACTCTCCTCTATTCCAGATGAAAGTAAGCGCTAGCCACTATCCTAGATTTCATGTTAGGGGTAATTGAAGACTCTATAAAAATCCAGAAAAGCGAGATGCCTTCCATCGCCAATTATTGTGCGGGGAACGAGATGGCCGACTGGAAAAAGTCGAGACGACTTTTGATCTTCGATGCAAGCCCTCCTGCCACGGGAAATTATCAGGATAATTTCTACAGGACCGTAAAACCCTTCGTCCCTTTTGGCGACTGATCTGATCTCTAGTCTTGAAAAAAAAGATTTAAGTGCTCCCTTGCAGGAGCGGGGCATACCACTGCTCGTTCTCCTGGTACCACCGGCAGGTGTGTCTTAAGGCGTCCATGAAGAGGAACCTGGGCTTCCACCCGATCTCGCGCATCCTGGAACAGTCGAGGGCATACCGCTGGTCATGCCCAGGACGGTCAGCCACATGGGTGATGAGGTTTTCTGGCTTGTGGAGGATTGCCAGGACCGCCCGCGCGATTTCCAGGTTGGTCCGCTCGTTCCCGCCGCCGATATTGTAGGCCTCGCCAGACTTCCCCTTTTCAGCGGCGACGGCGATCCCCTCGCAGTTGTCGACGACGTAGATCCAGTCCCTAATATTCTGACCGTTCCCGTAGATCGGGAGGTGCTGGTCCCGGAGCGCCCTGAGGATCAGGACAGGGATGAGTTTCTCAGGGTATTGGTACGGCCCAAAGTTGTTCGAACTCCTAGTAATCACGGCATCAAGGCCGTAGGTGGTATGGTAGGCCTTCACCAGCATCTCGGCCCCGCACTTGCTTGCCGAGTACGGGGAAGACGGGCACATGGCATCGTGCTCCCGCGAGTACCCTGCCGGCACGCTCCCATAGACCTCGTCGGTACTGACCTGAACAAAGCGCCTGACATTGTGGTGCAGAGCATGTTCGAGGAGAGTGTAGGTGCCGAGGACGTCGGTCCTCACAAAGACCCCGGCGTCCTCGATCGAACGGTCAACATGGGTCTCAGCCGCGAAGTTGAAGAGGAGGTCGCAGTCCCCGAGCGCCGCCACCTCCTCGGCCGAGCAGATATCTCCCCTGACAAACTCGATCTGGCCGTTGCACCCCTGAAGGTTCTCCATTCGTCCTGCATATGTCAACTTGTCAAAGACCGTAATCTCTGCCTCCGGATACCTCGACAGCATGAGGCGAACAAAGTTGCACCCGATAAATCCGGCGCCGCCGGTGATGATGATCTTCATCTCTATTCTTCCCCTTTCAGATGATCACATTCGAGTTGTCGCCGATCACAAACCGCCGCCCCCCAGGATGCCGGCCGTTCCGGTTGATGGTCACATTCTTCCCGATCAGACTCTCCACGATCCGCTCAGAGTTCATGATGACCGTTCCCTCCATCACGATCGAGTCCTCGATCTCGGTGTTTGCAAGGTGCGACCCGTTGCCGATGCTGGTGTACGGCCCGAGATAGGTGTTGGAGATGATGCAGTCGTCGCCGATAACCACCGGCCCTTTCACCACTGAGTTGTCCTTGATGACCGTGTTCTTCCCGATTCGGCACCGACCCGCAATGATGCTCTCCTCAATGACCTCATAGTGTGACCCCTCCCCGTTCTCCGCGATGAGGACGTCGAGAATGAGACGGTTGGCGTCCAGGAGATCCTCAGGTTTCCCGGTGTCCTTCCACCACCCTTCGACCAAGTTGTAGGTGACGTCATGGCCGTTGAGGATCAGCCAGTGGAGAGCGTCGGTGATCTCGAGTTCGCCCCGCCACGAGGGGCTGATATGCTCGATCGCCTCGAAGATCCTGGGGGTCAGTCCATAGATCCCGACGATCCCCAGGTCTGAGGGGGGGTTCTTCGGTTTTTCGAGGAGCTGGACGATTACTTTCTTCTGCTCGTCGACGAGGGCGACCCCGTATTCCTCGGGGTGTGCGACTTTTGTGAGGAGCAGACTTGCTTCCGCCTTTGAATCCACAAAGTCCTGCACAAATTTCTTAATGCCCCCAAGCAGGATGTTGTCGCCGAGGTACATCACAAAGGGTTCGTTCCTGAGGTACGGTTCTGCGACTTTGACCGCATGGGCCAATCCCCCCGGACGGTCCTGAGTGATAAACTCGATCTCCGCGTCCCATTCCTGGGCGGTCACCTCGTTGATGACCTGCTCTTTGTTCGGGCCGATGATGATCCCGATCGAGTGGATCCCAGCGTCGATGAGGTCCTGGATGCAGTAGAAGAGTATCGGCTTGTTGGCAACCGGGATCAACTGTTTCTGCTGGGAGTATGTGAGTGGTCTGAGTCTGATACCATGGCCGCCGGATAGAATTAGCCCTTTCATTCTGTCCCCCCTCAGCCATTCATACTCAGACCAATATATATATCCTTTCCCTGGGGCGACGGGGTGTCAGGACTGGATATTCATATTGGAATGTCTGATCCAGGATATTGCAGAAAATTACCCGTCTCTCAGGGTAGCGATTGCAGGATCGCCGAGTGTAGGTGATCGTAGAATTAGATCATAGGAAAGTGGAGGGACAGACACCTCAGAAAAAAGACACATGTTACGGGGGGGACGTGTCACTGAGGTCCCTGTTCACTCCAACATTATGGTTGACAATCGCCATATAAATAAATTTCTATTTTCGATTGAATTCATTGGCATGTATTTACTCTATATTATTCTATCGTCCTGGTTGACTGACTCAGAATATGTCGCCAATACCATCTAGAAAGACCTGGCCTCAGGACCCCTCCGTCCACCTGGATAGACCAAGGCAGGAATTTGGAGACAAATATGTGGCGAGAAAACCCCAGAGGCCCCCTTGAATCCTCGCGCTCAGACTCTGTCAGTCAAAGGTCATAGATTTTTTCAGACCTGTTAATCACTTGTTCACTCAGGAAAGAGATGAGAGGCACAATCGAATATCATGAAGAGAATTATACCGCTTCAATCAGTCGTGAGGGCAATCAGGTGGGTGGTAAGCCCTAGGTGAATGGGAACGTCAGGAGAATCTCTATTGAACTACATTTCCTCTGTAGAAATTCTCATCCATCTGTGACCTTCTGATCACTCAGCCATGGGTTCTATCAGAGATCAAAGATCTTTTCACACTCGTTACCGCTTGTATCCCATAGACCCCAATGATTGGCTCTGTAGAACCCCTCACCCATTATGGGTGCACGCGTGACTCACCCACCTTCCTACCTCTTTGGCCGGGGGCTCTCCCCCCCGGACCCCCGGACCACGATAGGGTTGGCAGAATCGATGACCATGACGAGTGCGTTGCAGTCCACGACCTATCTTGGCGCGAGGGGGTTCGGGGGGCGGCAAGCCCCCCGCCAGAAAGAGACATCCTGAGGGTTTACCATGAAAATGATCCCAAATATCGGCTCTGTATGGGGGGATGAGGATTTGACCACGCCGAGCCCCCCCATGACTGACACGCAGAGGACAGAAACACCCTCAGAACGATCGGTCCTCTGCCTTCCCAGCTCTATCTTCATCCCTGGGGTCCGGGGGCAGAGCCCCCGGTGTAAGCATGCGGGAAGGCACGTCGATCGAAGATCTCTTGAACACTTTTCATCGCGTATGCTTGAGCCTCAGGTTTATGCCTGATTCTACAGAGCCGAAATCTCTGTTTTTTCATCGCCCTCCCACCCCCTCACGCCGGGGGCTCTGCCCCCCTGACCCCTGGTTTGCCGGCGGGGACGTGAAGATAGAGTTAAGATCATGAAGACGGGACGCAATCCCCCGCCAATCTTCATCGAAGGGTTTTGAGGGGCGGCCAAGCCCCCCGCCAGAGAGTTTCATCCAGAGAATTTCTACAAAGCCCAAAGATCGTAATTTCATCCTCTGTCGGAGAGATCAATCCAGAGAGAGCTTCCAGATCCTAAATCAGGGCCTTCACCCATATCCTGTAATCTCGTAGTCGATCTCCTGACTGCTCCTGACACATGCCTCACCATGTTCCAGGAATCCCTTGATGTTCTTCCTGAGCAGGGCGGGGAACGCCGCCCCCACGATCTCCTGGACCGGGCGCCCCCTGCAGAAGAACTTGAAGGTGGGCGTCTGCCGTACAGCATAGCGTTCGACGGTCCAGGGGTTCTGCGTCACATTTAACTTGGCAAAGAGGAGGTCGTCCCCGAACTCCCCGGCAAACTGCCTGAAGAACGGTTCGATCTGTTT
>JAQVHG010000184.1 GCA_028696365.1 Methanofollis sp. | reverse complement strand
TGGGAAGGGGGATGACACATGTCTCTCCCACACAAGAGGTGAGGGATTCTACAGAGCCAAATGAATGGTTTTTTGGGTCTGTAGAAATCCCGATAGATCTCTCTGATTATCCTCTTGATCACCTGACTTCTCCCTTCTTCGCACCAGGGGTTGCACCCCCAGACCCCAGCCACACGATGGAATCAAGGATGGCACATCTCTTTTCAGGTCCATCGATTGATTGTGCCTTCCCTGTTCTATCTTGTTCCCCGGGGGTTCGGGGGCAGAGCCCCCGGCGAGATGGAGGAAGGCGGTTGAATCGCGCTCTCACCGAGAATTGGTGAGGTTTTTTTACAGAGTCGATTTTTTAGAAATCTCACATATATTGTGAGGAGAATGGTGTCACCCATATTCCCACATCTTTGGGCTGGGGCTCCCTCGAAAACCCATCGGCTTTCTCAAGTTCCTCTGGTCACAGCCACCAGACCCCTGCGAAGAAGATAAAGCAGGGAAGGCGGAGAGATGATCCTGACAAGAGAGGATATTCTTCTCTCTACTCTTAGGTTCGGTTGGGGTATGAGCGCGAGCAAGCTTGAGAGCACAGGTACTCGAAGATTTCCTGTGAAGGAAGACCTTCGATCTTCCATGAATCTCGTATCTTCGAGTGGCAAGCCCTCCACACAGATTATTGTCCGGAAGGTTATCTATAGAACCTAGAGATTTGAGTGATGACACAACACTAGAGCATATTTTTCTTGACAAGCACCAAGGCCAGGAGTGCCGAGATCACCATCGAGAAGATGAGAATGATCCCGAAAGCCATTGGGTTCTGTGCAAATGGAAGTCCGACATTCATCCCGAAGAAACTCGCGATCATCGTTGGGATCGCAAGGACGATGGTGATGGAGGCAAGGAACTTCATCACGATGGTGAGGTTGTTCGAGATGATCGAAGCGAAGGCGTCCATCATCCCTGAGAGAATGTTAGAGTAAATGTTTGCCATCTCGATCGCCTGCTTGTTCTCGATGATGACGTCTTCCAGAAGGTCTTCATCGTCAGGGAACATCCGTATTGGTTTGAAGCGCAGGATCTTTTCGAGGACCACCTCGTTGCTCTTCAGTGAGGTCGAGAAGTAGACCAGGGACTTCTCAAGGTTCAAGAGTTGGATCAGTTCTTCGTTGCGCATCGAGGCATGGAGGCGCTCTTCCACCTCAGAGGATCGGCGATCGATCTGGCGTAGATAGGTGAGATAATAGGAGGCGTTTCGGTAGAGGATCTGGAGGAGGAACCTGGTTTTTTTAAAAGTGTAGAAGTTCTTGACCTTGCCGTCGACAAAGTCCTGGAGGATAGGGACGTCCTGCAGGCAGATGGTCAGGATGTATTGGTCATTGATCGCGATCCCGAGCGGAACTGTGGAGAAGGTGCCGGTGGGCTCGCCTGGAATCCGCACAGGGACGTCGATGATAATGAGAGTTTTCCCTTCTTCACTTTCAATCCTTGGCCGTTCTTCTTCATCGAGGGCGGCCCTGATGTCCTCAGGAGCCATCTCCATAATCCCTGCTGCACAGGTGATCTCGCCCTCTTCAGGGTCGGTGCAGAGAAGCCAGGCACCTGGCTCGATGATGTCAAGTTCTTCAATAAATGTCCCGGTTGTATCCTGCCGTGTCTTAAAAATCCGGAGCATGTGACCCTGATTCTTATCTGCCCTGATCGCAGATGAAAGTGATGGGTGAGGAGTCGGCTTGAGGTCTTCCAACCCTCTCGTGCTTACTTTCGGCTCTCTAGAAACTCTCGCCCATTCTTGGTGTGACTAGAATTCAATAACATTCCTGCATCGATCGTGCCGGGAGGATTGTTGCTTCCCGGTCAAAGGGGTAGGGCGGCGGGTGAATCATACTCGAACCAGGAGAAAGGGAGTTTTTCTACAGAGTCGGATTTTCGAGCCGATGAAAGGGCTGAAAAATCTTCGATGGCTGCCTCCTTGGTGGCAGATACGTATTCAAGCCTCAAGAGATTTTGGGATATGCCCCACGTTTACTATTCGTGTTGAAACTTTGTCCTTGATTTCTAGTCACGTACGGCCGCAGAGGGCCACAGCCGCACGGACCGCATGGGCAAGTTCGACCAGTTCCGCCCTGGTCCCCACTCCTTTTCTCACATAGAATGAGGCGCCTGCAGCAAGTGCATCTTCAAGGACTGAATCCCGTCCCATCCCGGTGTACAGGACTCCGGGGATCTGGGAACCCTGCGCCCGCAGCGTCTTGAAGAAGGTGACACCGTCCATCCCAGGCATCTGGTAATCTGAGACGACGGCATCAAACGTGTATGTCTCAATAAGATCCAGGGCGACATCTGCAGAAGGAGCAGTGGTACAGTAAAACGCTTCGCTCTTCTCAAACCAATTTTTCGTCCTCTCCAGGACTTCCGGGTCGTCATCGACGAGGAGGATCTGGAGACGTTTATCCCTCATCATCCCTCTTGTATTGGAAGAGATAAGGGAAAAAATTCGCTCTGAATTGGTCATCGTGATCACTCTGCTTGGAAGAGGGGACAATTTTGAGATTTACCAGGAGCATGTCCCAAAACTCACCGGGGTTGAAAATGATCTTGAACTGAATTTTTGGCTCTGTAGAAATCCTCAGGATAAATCTCTCTGGCGGGGGGCTTGCTGCCCCTCGGTCGAGGAGAGCGTTTAGAATTTCTGGAAGGAAGCACTTCATCTCGAGGAGATCTTCAATCCTAGAGAGTTTAGGGATATGCTCTTCATGAAAGATTGTACATGGCAGATAATAGTATTATATACCATCACAGGACACATCTCCCGACATGCAGAGAAGACAGATCAACGCCCTCATTGATCTTGTAATGCTTATCTGTTTCCTCATCGTAGCCCTGACCTCAGTTGTCCTCTTTTTTTTCCTTCCCTCCGGAGGAGGGGGGCTTGAGTGGGTCCATGCCGGGACCGGCGCGACCAACCTCAGGATATTCTTCGGGGTGACACGGGGGCAGTGGGTGGTCCTCCACAATATCACCGGCCTTGCCTTTATGGTGCTGATGGTGGTCCATATCGTTCTGCACATCCCCTTCTACCGCACTATCGGGCGGTGTCTCCGGGGGTCAGGAGAGCAAAAGTGTGACCAGGAGTGAGGAAGTGGGGTCCCTGAGGATATACTTTTATCATCATGTATCGCCCCAAATTACATGATATAGACATGTCGTGCACCATCATTGTCGGAGGATTTTTTGGGGATGAAGGAAAGGGCAAAATCGTTGCGCACGTTGCCCATCAGGACCATCCCTCTATTATATCAAGGGGAGGCGTGGGCCCGAACGCCGGCCACACTGTGACAGTCGGAGACCAGAACTATGGCGTGCGGATGATTCCGTCAGGTTTTGTCTACCCTGACGCAAAACTCTGCATCGGGAGCGGCGTGCTCGTCGACCCGAGGGTCTTCCTCAAGGAGATCGACCTCCTTGGCGTGGAAGGCCGCGTCTTTGTGGACGGACGCTGCGGTATCATCGAAGAAGAGCACGTGGCACGCGACCGCGGCAGCGACCACCTGGCCAAGAAGATCGGCTCGACCGGGACTGGGTGCGGCCCTGCCAACTCAGACCGGGTGCTGCGCATCTCCAGGCAGGCGAAGGACGTCCCAGAACTCTCTTCATACATCATCGACGTGGCAGAGGATGTCAATGCAGCCATCAACCGCGGTGAGAATGTGCTCCTTGAGGGGACGCAGGGGTTCGGGATCTCCCTTTATTACGGCACCTATCCCTATGTGACCAGCAAAGACACCTCGGCCTCCCAGATTGCGGCCGACAACGGCGTGGGTCCGACGAAGATCGATGATGTCATTGCGGTCTTCAAGGCCTACCCGACCAGGGTCGGCGAGGGCCCCTTCCAGACCGAGATGACCGCGGCAGAGTCGAACACGCTCGGCTTCCAGGAGTTCGGGACTGTCACTCACCGCCTCCGCAGGATCGGTGGCTGGGACGGAAAGATGGCCAGGTACTCGGCGATGGTCAATGGATGCACGATCGCCGCGATCACCGGGATCGACCACGTTGACTCGGCCTGCTTTGGGGCGACCTCGTACGACGACCTCACTCCGAAGGCCCTTGAGTTCCTCGACCAGGCAGAGAAGGACATCGGCGCCCCGATCGGGTTGATCTCGACCGGCCCTGAACTGTCCCAGATCATCGACGTGAGGGATGAACTGTGAAGCGCTCGCTCCTCCCCATCCTCTGCTGCCCGGTCTGCAAGGGCGACCTTGAACTCAGGGTGGTTGAGGAGAAAGACGAAGATATCATTGAGGGGTCTCTCTTCTGCAGTGCATGCGGGGTCGAGTATCCCATCAGGGAAGGGATCCCAAACCTTCTCCCCCCGACGACAGACCAGGACTGAAGTATGGACATCCCCTGTGAGATCCGGTTCAATAGGCAGAAGATCAATTCTATAGACCTCCCTCCCTCTGTGGAGGTCGGACCAGGGGACACGCTCGTACTGAAACTCTTCAACGAGGGTTCTCCTCTCCATCTCACAATATCGGCACCAGATGCCGGGCGTTTCACAGATTTCGCCCATGAGAATATTTTTCTGGAACAGGACGAGGATGTCCCAATCTATCTCAGGGACGATATCTTCCCAGGGACCTTTACGCTCCAGGTGATCACCGGGTATGGAGCAAACCGCTCAGATCTCATGGTCTATGTCCGTGAGCCTCCGGTCCCGAAAGAAGAAGAGCCAGTTGTGGTGCAGCCAGAGCCGGAAGTC
>JAQVHG010000183.1 GCA_028696365.1 Methanofollis sp. | reverse complement strand
GTCGCCGGCACTTTTCATGCCTCAGCAAAAGACCTGAAAAAAGGAGACGGACCAGAGAGACTGGCCCAGGTGATCAGAAGCGCATCAAGCGCGTGATCGAGGTGCGGGCCTCCTCGATCTCTTCGCGGGAGAGGGTGAACGCCTCGTCGCCGACGGTCACACTCAGACCTTCGCCGCCGACGGTGCCGATGACCTGATAGTCCAGTCCTTCGAGGACTGCTTCGTCCTTGAATGCGACGAGGAACCGACCATAGGTCTCTGAGAAGAGGGCGACATGTGGGTCGCCCGCAAGGGTGACCTCGGCGTCGGGTGCGAGTTTGGTCAGGGCGGCAATCAGCCCACCCTTCGAAAGGTCAGTCGCCCCAGTGAGGGCGTCGGCCGCCACCAGATCCCTGACCTTCTCCATCACTGCCAGATCGGCCTTCGGCGGGGCCGCACCGCCGCACCCGGTCACCGCGTCCAGGATCGAACCACCGAGATGCGCCCCGGTCGCCCCGACGAGGGCAAGGCGGTCGCCGACCACGGGAGCGATCCACCGGCGGACCGGGCCCTTCCCGACCATCCCGATCGTTGGGGTCGGCTTGATCTCGGTCCCGAACTCGTCGCTCTCATTGTACATCGAGACGTTCCCGCCGACAACCGGGGCGCCGAGGGCGCGGGCCATATCGCCGAGGCCGAGCACGCTCTGCTCCATCTCCCAGAAGACCTCAGGATGGGATGGACTGGCAAAGTTGAGGCAGTTCACGATACAGAGGGGCCTCGCACCCAGGCAGGCGAGATTTGCGGCATTCTCGTAGACGGCGTTTGCAGCGTTCTCGTAGGGTGCCAAGGCAATATGACGGGGATTGCACCCGCACGAAAGGACCAGAGCAGCGTCCCCGAGCCGCAGGACACCTGCGTCGTGATCGGTGGAGACTGTCCGCAGTTGCACATGATGGTCGTACTGCTCGACGATCCATTCCTTGGAGGCGACGTCAGGGTACGAGAGAACGGCAAGAGCCAGCCCCTTGAGCGCGCCCTCCGGCTGGGTGTACGTGGTGTCCGTGGTCTTCGGAGCCTTTGGCAGGACACACCCCGGCGTCCCGCCAACCAGGAGGTCGACTGGCAGGTCGCAGACTACTTTGCCCTCGAACTCAACGATGTAGCGCGGCTCGGCGATCACCTCGCCGATCTCGCTCCACCGCAGGTCGTACTTCTCGGCGATCGATCCCATGAGAGCGACGTCCTCGGGAGCGACCTCGACAAGCATCCGTTCCTGCGACTCGGCAAGCATGATCTCAACGGCATTCATGCCCTCTTCCCTGAGGTGGACCCTGTCTGCAACAATCCTCGCCCCATAACTGCTCGCCATCTCAGAGGAGGCCCCGGCAAGCCCGGCAGCACCGAGGTCGCGGCATGAAAGAACCTTCCCGGTCGCGGCCATCTCACAGGTCGCTTCGATGAGCAGTTTCTCAGTATAAGGGTCACCGACCTGCACGCTCGTCCGCTCAGAAGCCTCTGAATCTTCGGAAAGGTCACGTGACGCGAACGAGGCCCCGCCAAGCCCGTCCCTCCCTGTGGACGAACCATAGAGGACCAGCCGATTCCCTGGCGCCTTCACCCGTGCGGTGAGATACTGATCAGGCTTCACGACACCGACACAGACGACGTTGACGAGGGGGTTGCCCTGATAGGAAGGATCGAAGACCGTCTCGCCCCGCACTACCGGGACTCCGATACAGTTCCCATAGTCACCGATACCCGCGACGATGTGCTCAAAGAGGTACCTGGTCTTCTCCTCGTCGAGAGAGCCAAAGTACAGGGGGTCCATCAGAGCGATGGGCCGGGCGCCCATCGAGATGATATCCCTGACAATCCCTCCAACCCCGGTCGCCGCACCGTCGTAGGGATCGACATAACTCGGGTGGTTGTGGCTTTCCATCCCAACGACGATCGCAAGGTCGTCTGAGAACCGGACGACCGCAGCGTCGTCCCCCGGTCCCAGGATAACGTCCTCCCCTTCGGTCGGGAGGGTCTTGAGAACCGACTTGGTCGAACGATATGAACAGTGTTCGCTCCACAGATTCTCAAAGCACGCGGCTTCCACATCGGTGAGGTCGCGGCCCAGTTTTCCGGTGATGAACCCAAGGTCATCGGCAGACAGCATGTACTCACAAGTGGGTTTCGGGAACTATATATCCATCTCCAGGAGTCCTCCATGATCTCTGACCAGGACCAGCCAGCGCCCTCGCAACAGAGAGCCACGAGAGGGGAGGGTACGCAAGATGCAAAGTACGGCTTTGTAAAGACCCTCACATGCTGTGTGGGGAGAATGTGTGTCACCCGCCTTCCCAAATCACCGGGATGAAGACAGGGCCAGGAAGGCAGAACATATGGCTACCTCAACGAGGGGCGTGCCCCACCCTCCAAAAGACTCCCCCCACACGAGAGAGTCAAGGACGGAAGCGCACCTCTCATGGTCATCTGTTCTGCCTTCCCGACCCCACCGTGGTCCCGGGGGTTGGGGAAGGCACGTCAAATCAGAACGGCCGCCCTCAACCGCAGAACGTTCACCGTCATCTCGCGCCGGGAGGCGCCGCTCGAAAATCGAAGATTCTTTTGAACTCGCTAGCGCTCGTTCCCCCCACAACGAGGATAGGTGTGGGCGGCCATGTGATGATCTTCCCATGTGGTGGGTGTCTTCAAAGGAGGAACACAGATCAGTGCACGATCCAAAGACCCACGACCATTTTCATCCCATATGCCTGAGCCATAGGGTTCATGTCTATTTCAACAAGGCCGCGAAACCCGCGACATCTCGATCATATGGGGGAAGGAGCCACGTCTTATATTCCCTCCATGCAATACTATAGACCATGGCAGATCCCTATGAAGAGTTATTGAAAAAGGCCTACGCCAATATCACCGAAATCGGAGACACCTCTGATCGGTTCCATATCCCGGACGCGAAGGTCTATCTTGAAGGCAAGACCACGGTCATCGAGAACTTCACCGACATCGCCAGGTACATTAGGCGTGAGCCTGAACAGCTGATGAAGGTTCTGGTCGGCGAACTCGGAACCGCAGGAAAGATCGAAGGGAGCCGTGCTGTCTTCAACGGGAAGTTCGACGAATCGATGATCAACTCGGCGATCAAGAAATTCGTTGAGGACTACGTGATCTGCTCTGAGTGCGGCCGGCCAGACACGCGACTGGTCAAGGACGGACGGGTACTGATCCTCAAGTGCGATGCCTGCGGTGGCCACCGACCAGTGAAAAAACGGCGTGTACGCACCGAAGAACCAACCAATCAACTGGAAGAAGGTTCTGAACTGGACGTCACCATCGATTCCATCTCCAGGCGTGGGGACGGTGTCGTCAAGATCGGGAAGTACATCATGTACGTCTCCAGGGCAAAGCCAGGTCAGACCGTGAAGGTACGTATCACCAAGATCTCAGGGTCGATCCTCTTCACTGAACGGATCTGATCATTTTTTGATCTCGACCCAGAATCCGGTCTCCTCCTCTTTTATCCGGGTGTCACGGAGACCGGCAGTGGAGAGGGCGGCGGATAGGGCGGCAGGCCGTGCCCTTCCACTCCTACGTGCGACGTCCTCGTCCCAGTGAGGATTTCTCCGCCGCATCTCTGTAAATATCTCTTCTTTGATGGCAGGCGTGCCAAAACTCCCACCCAGATATGCAGTCCCGCCCGGAGCAAGGACGCGAAAGATCTCAGAAAAGGCCCGCGGACGGTCTTCCCAGAAGAAGACCGAACCCCGAGAGACGAAAAGGTCGACGGTGTTGTCGCAGAAAGGGAGGATGTGCACGTCGCCGAGAAGCGGCATGACCCTCTCGGAGAAGCCGGCCTCCCTGATGTGTTGACAGGCAAAAGAAAGCATCTCAGGATCGCAATCGAGGGCGAGCACATCCATCTGCGAGTGTGCCGCAACCTCGATCCCAAGAAGACCAGGACCGGCGCCGAGGTCCACGCACCGCCCCTCTTCAATCCCGGCCCAGGAGAGAAGTCTTCTCGCGACGACCGGATAGAGTGGGGCAAACACCTGCGTGGCGATCCGGTCAAAACCAGCGGCGTTCCTGGGCATTTTCAGGCCGTGGTCTTCGCCCTGACCTCTTCGAGGAGCTCGTCGCACTGAGCATTAAGACGGGCACAGGCCTCACGAACCGAGACCATCGGGTCCTTGCCATCTTTGGTGGTGACGAGGAGTTCAGGCTCCGAGAACTGGTACATAATCACATATTTTGCCACGTCGACCGAGGGGTCGGTGATGAGCTCCTCGGTGAGGGCGTTCATGAAGGTGTGGCCCTGCCCCTTCAAGACCATCCGCACCTTGTCATCCTCACGCTCCAGGATCTTGATATCCATGTAAAGATAGGTGGTGGGCAGAAGAGTATATAGATATGGGTACCTACTCCTGGGCCGGGAATCTATATCAGGCGCCGGGATTATTGGGCGTATGGACGGGGGCGGAGGGCTGCACCGGGAACTCGGTCTGGCAGAGGTCACCCTCACCGGCGTCGGGATCATCCTGGGTGCCGGGATCTATGCCCTCCTCGGTGAGGCGGCCGGGCTTGCAGGCAATGCCGTCTGGGCGGCCTTCGCGCTCTCGGCGGTGATGGCCTCGTGCACCGGGCTCTCCTATGCCGAACTTGCGTCCATGTTCCCGAAGGCTTCGGCCGAATATGCGTATGTCTCGCAGGGCTTCGGTGGGCGGGCCGGGTTTGTGATCGGGTGGCTGATCCTCCTCTCCGGCGTCCTCTCTGCGGC
>JAQVHG010000182.1 GCA_028696365.1 Methanofollis sp. | reverse complement strand
TCCCTGTCCCTCTCCTCACCCCCCAGGAGTTCGAGATCCTGGTCGGGGTGCGGGCCTGGGAGGACTACGAGGTCGACGAGATCGTGTGATAAGATAGAGTATTGCATCTTCCCTTTTCATGTTCGTCGATTGTGCCTTCCCGACCCTATCTTCCTCCCCGGGGTCCGGGGACAGAGCCTCAGGCACGTACGGTATGGAAGGCACGTCGATCTGAGCGGTCCTCCCCCTCCCAAAAAAATCCCATCTATCATCTCCACCTCTCCTCCTCAGGAAGGTTCATCATCCGTCAGGTGGAGGCAGGGAGTATGTGGCCTCATAGCAGGCGCGCCCTCCGCCTCCTTAGTCTGGCCGTTTTAGTTCTCATAATAGCCATCACTTTTCTTCTGTATCCTCTCTATGGCGGGTATTACCTCGCCTCCTCGGTCGAACCAGTGGCCGGTGGCCAGGTGCTCCACCTCACAGAGGACAACTTCCGTGCCCATCCCGCGCTGCACGACCTGGTCGTGGAGAAGGAGAAGGTCAGGCGTCCTTCTCCTTTCCTTTCCTCACGGATCATGTGGCAGGATGAAAGCGTCATGGACGGATGGAGCGCCCATGTCCTTACCCGCCTTGAGGACCAGGCCCTCCTTCGCATGACCGCCCCGATGGTCCTTGAGTATGAAGGCTCGTATGTCTCCATCGCCGTCGTACGGGGGTGAGCGTGGGGGCAGGCATCTCTCCGGCATCTTCATCCGCTCACCTATCCCACGCGTACAGCACCATATGAGGCTGAAACATCTGGAGATGAAACTCCAGCGGCTCAGGGGTTTTCCCGCCCCGCGGCCTGTACTGGAGCAGTATGCGACGCCTGCCGATGTCGCCGCCCGCCTCCTGTACCATGCCTCGATCGAGGATGCGATCGCGGGCAGGCAGGTGCTTGACCTTGGGTGCGGGACCGGTGTCCTCGCCTGTGGTGCGGCTCTCCTTGGGGCTGAGGGGGTCGTCGGGATCGATGTGGATATTGGGGCCCTGCGGACTGCCCGCAGCAATGCTGAGAGTCTTGGGATCGACCTCGCACTTCTCCGAGGCGAGGTCGGTGCCGCCTTCCCTCTCCGCCCGCAGACCTTCGACACTGTCGTGATGAACCCCCCCTTTGGGGCGCAGAGAAAACATGCCGACCGTCCCTTTTTCGACTGTGCGCTCATGGCCGCGTCGGTCGTCTACGGCATCTTCAACGCGGGCTCACTGGACTTTATTGAGAAGTATGTAAAGGGCCGGGGTGAGGTCACTGGGGTGGTCGAGGGTTCCTTTGTCATCCCACGGACCTTTGCCTTCCACCGGAAGGACCGGGTGGAGATCCCGGTTGAGGTTCTCAAGATCGAAAGGACTGGGCGATGCTGAAGGAACTCAGATCGGTCCTTGCTCTCGCGTGGGGCCATTTTGTCATCGACGTCTACTCGCCGGTCATCCCTGCCGTTCTCCCTCTGCTCATTGCGACGCACGGATGGTCGTATGCCGTCGCTGGTCTCTTGGTCGCTGGGTTCAACATCACGTCGTCACTCCTCCAGCCCTTTGTCGGATGGCTTGCGGACCGGCGCGGCATCGTCGTCCCATTCTCGATACCCTTTCTCATCGCCTCCATCTGTATCGGGGTCTTCGGGTTCATCGGGAGTTATCCGATCTTACTGATCTGCGCCTGTCTTGCGGCCTTCGGGGCGGCGCTCTACCACCCTTCGGCGATGGCGATGGTCAACCGTCTGACCAGGACTGAGAACCGCGGCCGATTGACCTCGATCTTTGTCATAGGCGGCAATCTTGGGTTTGCCCTCGGCCCGGTCCTTGCAGGTCTGGCCGTTGGGGCCTTCGGTCTCCAGGGCCTCCTCTTCCTTGCCATCCCCGGTCTTCTGATGGCGGCCCTCTTCGGTTATCTTCTCCCTGCTGAGGAGACTAGGCCGACGGCCGATACCGCGGAGGAGAGGGACACAAAGACTCCAGTCTCACTCAGGCCGATCACGATGGTCGTCGGTGTCGGGGCGCTGAGGTCATGGGCGATCTTTGCCGCCGTTGCCTTTCTTCCGACCTACATCCATGCTACCCTTGAGGTCGACCTGCTCGTTGCCAACACCATCGTCTCCCTGATGCTTGTCGCTGGCGTCGTTGGGCAGTATGTCGGCGGCGCCCTTTCTGATACTTATGGCAGAAAAGAGTACACCTTCCTCGGTCTCGCCGCTTCGGTCCCTCCCTTTCTCCTCTTCCTTACTGCGGGGGGAGTCCTCTCTTATGTAGGCCTTCTCCTCTTCGGCTTTTTCCTCTGGTCCACCTTCTCGGTGACCGTGGCGATGGGCCAGGAAGTGATGCCAGGGAATGCCGGCCTCGCCTCAGGGTTGATGCTCGGCCTGGCCGTCGGGGCCGGCGGCGTAGGGGTGGTGGTGAGCGGGGCGATCGCCGACGCCGTATCCCTCGACGCCGCGCTCGCCACTCTCCCGGTCCCGATCATTGCGGCCGCCCTCCTCACCCTCTTCATCCCTTACCCCTGGGTCTCGTTCAGGCGTCGAGCGAGAGCGGGGTCGCGGTGAGATGCTCGAATATTTTTTTGCGTCTCTCGCTTTCCCCTATCGTTTGTGCTGGGGCCTGAGTTAGAGAGAGCAAGTCAGAGATTTCTAAAAAGCCAAATTTCAGCCTTGTAGAAATCTTCACCAATTCTCGGTGCGAGCGTGATTCAACCGCCTTCCCCTATCTTCTCGCCGGTGGCTCTGCCCCCGACCCTCGGGATGAAGATTGAGCCGGGGAGGCATATTCAAACTCACTGAAGAGAGATTGCCGTCCACGACCTATCGTGTGGCGGGGGTTGTGGGGGTCGGCAAACCCCTCGCCACAGAGTTTCATCCAGAGGATTTCTACAATGCCGAAAATTGAAAATCTTCTCAAATTCCTTCTGATTGCATCCCCTGGACTGCGAAGTCTTTGTCTTCTCATGCTCGTTATCACTTGCACAGCGAAAATCGAGATCCACGGAAGATGCAGATCTTCCTGTCACTGGGAATCTTCGATACTTGTGATCTTAAACTCGCTCTTGGTCGTTCCCCAGATCGTACGATAGAAATGGGAAGGCACACCCAATGGTCTTGAAGAGGAAGTTCATATCCTCACCTTTTCGAGTGGCAGGCCCCCCGCTGCAGGGAGAAATCAAGGAAATCTCTTCAGAGTTCTAAATATTCTATTTATTTCCTGTCGGCTTTGAAGAAGAGATTGCAGTGGCAGTGCCCCTCCTTTTCGATCTCGTCCCTGTGATAGATGCAGGGGCAGATGATCTTTTTGTCCTCTTCTGCATCGCCGCTCCTGAGCCGACACGGGCAGTACTGTTCCCCGAATCTGAAAGTGGTGCGCGCAAGCCCCTTGATCACGGTGCGCAGTTGTTTGTCGTCCGGGTTGAGGGTCCATCCGTTCTTGTGGGCATACTCTTTTGCCCAGGCAAAGATCTGCTCTTCGAGTTCTTCCTGCGTCATTTCAGTCATATCATCACCTTGTCAGTACCGGACTTTAGGTTTGCCCAAGGATGTAGTAAACGTCTCCTGATCGATTTGCCGGTTGCACACGGGATGAAGGAGGTATGGAGCGGAGGGTACGATCCCCCAAATTTGGTCAAATTGCCTCTAGATTCAGGACCAGAGCCTCTGATTGGGGGTCAATATGGGGCTAGATCAATATAATGTTTTACGGACGTTCGTTCACAAAACTATGAGAGGAAACCGCCCTTATCCAGCCTTCACACTGGATTATATTACCCCAAGTAATGCAAACATCATGGGCGCATGACACGCCTCTGGGAGAGGCGGATATAAAGCCCGAATTGTGGACGGATTTTTGAGGGGTCATATCTATTAGGATTTTCATTTATTTCCTTAAATAGGGATAAATTGTCTGGATTCATCCCTTTTCGCACCTGGAGTAATCTAAAAACCTCCTGGTCGTGGCAAATCTGAGATTATCCAGAGCAAGGAAATCTTCGATTTTCGAGAGAGCCCCTGGCAAGAAGATATGAGAAGGCATTAGTTTCACTCACACGGAGACCGTCTCTCTGATCCCTTGAAAATTGGGCTTTGTAGAAACCTTCACTTATCGTGGGGAGAATGCGTGTAATCTGCCTTCCCATATCCTTGCGCCGGGGGCTCTGCCCCCGGACCCCCGGGAAGCACGATAGGGTCGGGAGGGCAGAATCGACGACCATAAAAGTGGTGCTGCCGTCTTCGACCTATCGTGTGGCAGGGGGTTCGGGAGGTGGGACGCACCCCGCCAGAGAATTTATCAAAAGAGGATTTCTACAGAGCCGAAAATCCTAGGTTTTCTTATCTTATGTTCGTCGCTCCGATCCCTCTGCTACATGATATGGTCAAAGACTGACTGCATAATCTTCTCCAGGAGTTTCGGTGCTGCCCCTCACCACCCAATCATCTCATGGGAAACGAGTGTCATCGCCCTTGAAATGGCTGGACGCTTTTGAAGGCCCTCCACATAAGATCAATTCTGAGAACTCTTTACAGTCCCCAAAAAAAGAATTTCAAAATTTTCCGCTTACTCGCGCTCTTCGATGCTCTTGATCATCCCGAGGAAGACCTTCTTCCCATCGGCTGATCCGAGCACCTCTTCCGAAGCCCGTTCAGGATGGGGCATCATGCAGAGGATATTGCGGGCAGGCCCGCCGAGGACACCGGTGATGTTCTCCGCGGCGCCCTTCGGGTTCACAGCCGGAGTTACCTCCCCCTGCTCGTTGCAGAAACGGAACGCGACCT
>JAQVHG010000181.1 GCA_028696365.1 Methanofollis sp. | reverse complement strand
TTTCACCTTCTCCGCCCGATATTCGTCCCGCAGAGACAGAGGCTGTGAGCAAGATGAAGAGGAGAAGACGAATGTCTTTGATTGAGCCCCCGGCGCGACCGATATGGGAAGGCTGTTGGTTCACACATGTGTCTGGGACAGGTAAGAGTTTTTACAGAACTCAAATCTTGAACGAGGGGGGCCAACCCCCAGCAAAGAGATCAGTCCACTGGATATCTACACTATTTATTCAAGTTTGATATATGTCCTCTCGTCCATCTCCATGTGAACCACGTTTTCAGACGTTACCTCGTCGCATACCCCTTCTGGAATATCTTCCCGAGCCAAGATCCGGATCTTGTACCACCCGTGCTTTTCTCTCTGGTCAAGGCTCGATGAATATGTACCATTTATGCTTGCGCCTGAAGAGAGACGCATCGTATCAGCCACCTGCCAGGTGCCATCCCACCAGACCCCATCAGGGCTGGTCTGGTACATGATCTCCTGTATCACGTCTTCGTCTCCGATATAGATAAGATCCCACGAGAGATCAAGGATGCCTGAGTCCTCTGAGACATCAAGAGAGTCTACCTGAATATTCGCCGTGGTGACGTTGGTCTCATTGAGTGCCTGACCAGCAGTGATAAAGGTGCGAGGAAGGCCCAGTTCGGTTTTGCCCTGCGTACCGTTGAACCGGATTGTAGAGGTGTCGCCGAAGATATCAATGTTCCCTGGTTTCTTAACTTCCAGGCAGAAGGTGGTCTCCCAGGTCTGGTTGAGATAGATCTCTCCGACTTCAAAAGAGAGAGTATGATCTTCCCAGTCTTCACTCTGATCAGAGGTTTTTGGCCCCCAGAAGACCGAGTTATTGTTCATCCAGTATTTGACCTCCCGCGTCGACACATCGTCTATGGGTTTATACTCAAAGACATCACTGGTGGGCGTGGAGTTGATCATGACATTCTCGAACATCAAGTTCATCGTGGTATCGACCCCCGCCGCCTCCTGGAGTTTCTGGGCGATGTCTTCATAGACCTGTGTCAGGTCGTCGCCTGCGGTGGCGCTGTAGAACTTACCACCAGTGTCTGCGGCATAGCGCCGGAGTTCGTCGTGATTTGGTTCGTCGCCGAGGGCGATTGTATAGATCTTGATGCCGTTGTCTTTTGCATACTGGATAACACTGTCCTTCTCAACTCCTGAAAAGGACTCGGCATCTTCATCCCCTTCAGGGTTACCACCCGTGTTCCATTCCCCATCAGTCAGGAGAACGATCGCTTTCACCGGATCGTCAGAGGTTCGCGGGTGGTCGAGGATCATCTGCACTGACTGGTACAGCCCTTCACGCATCGGTGTCCCACCACAGGGGAGCCAGTTGTCAATCGTGGCATTGACATTTTTATATGTAAAATTCAGTTCGAGATCGCGGGTAGCAGGACCGCCATAGTTTTGCGAATTTTTGTAGTGGCGCTGTATATATGCATCATCATCACTATCATCATATTTCCATCCATCATCAAGAATAGAACGTTCCACCCATTTATAGTCGTTTCCTGCCCAAAATTGCCAATAATAATTATCGAGATCAGTATAGCCCGACTGACCAAATGATACCAACCCTATCCTATCTTTCGACGGTTGCATCTGGGATACAAAGATCTTCGCCGCTGCCATTGCATGAACCATACGGTCATCTATCGATTCCTGCTTGACCCACCCAGGATACTCATCTCTGTCAAAAAATCTATTCCAATACCCCCCGTATGTTGTATTTTTCAACATACTCCCCGACCGGTCGGTGCAGAGCACCACATCAATCGGCTTTGAATGGAGGGCCCAGCCATCGCCGATCAACTGGATAGTGACATTCACCGTGCCGTTCACGTCCACCCTCTGGGGCTCGACAGAGGTGTTGACACTGAGATAGGGATAGTTCCTGAACGAAACGGTAGTTACCTCGGACTTACCATTCCAGGTTGCTTTGATCGTTGCATCCCCTGAGGCCATATTGTTATATTTGGGGTTGGCCCGGTCCAGTGTGAAGGCACCAGGGTGAAAATCGATGGTGGCAAATCCGTCCTCATCGGTGACGACAACGAGAGGCTCACCATTCAACCCTGACGTAAGAGAATTCTGCGAGATCTCAGGACTACTGGTCATCACATATGTCTCGGTATCGACGTCGACATCGACGATTCTGAAAGACACACTTTCATTCCGGACAGGGTTGCCCTTCGTGTCTATTACCTTCGCCTTGATATGGGAAACAATATCTTCTTTTACATCTCTGCTTGCGATGGTCTGGGGAACAGCGGTGAGGACCATTTTGGTCGGGGTGGTGCTGTAAAAACCCACACGTTGTGAGCATGATACACTGGTATTATCGACAGCAGTCGCAACAATATCAACGATCCCAGCGCGTTCTGACGGCCCGTACGTGATCACCGCCTTGCCCATACTGTTTGTCGTGACCGTCCACTCGCCTGTCGTCAGGGAACCGGCGATCGAATGGACATGTACCTTTATCTGACGGTCCCCAGCAACGTTTCCATACTGATCGTAAAGCGTATAGACGATGGTGAACTGTTTGTCCAGCGGTTGTTCAGGATAGTCATCTTCACCTGAACTCTCAACTTTTGGTGAAACGGTCTGGTAAATATTGGCTGGCTCGCCGTTTGCAAGCCCAACGATCGTCAGATAGCGTGAATCGATAGCACCCGGAAAGCCCACATAGACAATATTTTGCCCTGCCACCGTATCGGTCGTAAGAGGGGTGCGGACCTTCCCGTTTCCATCGACCTGAACCATGACCTCCTTCTCCCCGTTCATAAAGTGAGCACCATCACCCGGAGAACCCACATAGAATGTCACATTCTCAGCGCCATGGCGATCATCGATTAGGTTTTCATACTCGTCCTCCATCGAGAGAACGATCTCTGTCGTCGAGCCGGCCGTGACCTCATCGTCGCACTCAAAAGAATGGATCCGATACGGCGCCGCGTGATCGATCCCCACCTCACACTCACCAGAGACCGATCCATCCGCCTCATTCCAGACCGCAGAGATCACCACGCTCCCGCTCTTCGTCCCCGGGATAAATCTCGTCACCGCCTCCCCATCAGCATCGCTCACGAGCGTCGTCCGGGAGAACGAACCCAGCACCGGGTCACAGGAGAAGACGACCTCGGCCCCCGCCTGCGGACTGCTGCCATTCGTCACCGTCGCGGTCACCACCGCCTCCCCCGTGCTGCCCGCGACCAACCACTCGGTATCGGCCTCGACCGAGATCGAGGGCACTTCTTCGGCCGTGGCGGCCATGCAGATGATGAGAAGCCCAAGAAAAATAAACAGGCACCTGGTACGGGATACTTCTTTCATATAGCGATCAGATCTCTTTTTTGAATATATAGTTTCCCCTTGATCTGAGATCATATTAACGCGTATTTTCAAAAAATACAGACTTAAAACCCACAGATCGAGATATAAATAATTGCAAATATACCATGATAATTTCTAGAAGATAAAGACCATATAGGAGATATCGAAAATAATCCTAAGCACTGACCCACCAGGAAATGAAACGACCCCGACTCTGTAGAGACCTCTATATTTTTGCCAGATCCACTCCCAGATCCTGCGTGTGAAAATAGAGCCATCATTTTTCCTCCCATGCTTGGAAGATCCCACCTCATACTCCTGGGATGAAAATGGGACCAGGAAGATGGGACGGATATTCAGTACTCCTCCCCGCAGTGGGACAGAGCCACATACTCCAAGCAAGAGAGATATGATTCTACGGGATCACGACAATGCAAACAAGGCTTTGTAGAATCGGGCATGAAATCCTGCCCAGTCCAGGCATACGGAATGAAAATGATTGTGAGTCTTTGGGCCATGCACTGATCGAGCAAGACATCACGCAGGTATCACCGGATGGCCGCCCACACCTCTCCTCATCGGACGGGGGCGCTGCCCCCGGACCCCCCCTGGACCACGATGAAGCCGAGCAGGCGCAATAGATGATCATGACAATGGTGTTGCCATCTACGACCCACTTGTGCGGCGAGGTGCGACCGAGGGGAACTTGAGAAAATCTTGGATTTTTAAGGTGTGAGCGGAACGAACATGAGGAGACGAAAGTCTTCGAGGGACCGGAGGGGGGCACTCCCCGGATGCGAGATGGGGGTGGTCGACCATCCCAAGGAAGTTTCTCCCCTCCCCGTATCAGCCTCAATAGGATTTGATAAGGAAGTCATCCCAAAACTCTCCAGTTCCCCCCCTTCTCAGAAGAGGGCACTGAATGTGGCGGAGAAATCCTCCTTCTCTTCGTTGCCCAACCATGCTTTCATGCCTTTCAACTCCACCGTGCCGGGGGCGCTGCCCCCGGACCCACAGGATGAAGATAGGGTCGGGAAGGCATATTCGAAATCTATGAAGAGGGATTGCCGTCCACGACCTATCGTGGTGGCGGGGGGGGGTCAGGGGGGCGGCCAAGCCCCCTGGTGGAGGATAGGGTTTAGAAATTCAGGAACGAAAAAATTCAGTTCAAGATCATTTTCAACCACAGTGAGTTTTGGGATGTGTTCAAGTTCGAATCCTCATGAATACCTTAAGAGACGATCTTCAGGATCATTTTCATGGAGCATATCCAAAACTCTTTTGGGTTAAACATCTCCTCAAACCGAGGTGCTCCCCTCCACGCATTCTAAATGCGTATCTTCCGCCCGGGGGGCGCCGTCTCGCGAGACCCAGGACCACGATGAGGCCAGGCAGGCACAATAATAACCATGACGAGGGTGTTGGCATCCTCGGCCCACTCGTGCGGCGTGGACCCGAAGGAGAAAAACCCCTGCGCAACTGAGGGG
>JAQVHG010000180.1 GCA_028696365.1 Methanofollis sp. | reverse complement strand
GGCGGCGAGATTAGGGGTGTCGACCCGCACTGCCTGGCCTATGCCAGGATCTTCGAGGAGATCGGTGAGCGGATCAACAAGGAGATGTTCGAGTCCTCGCCCTTCCTTGAGATGGGCGGGCCGCGGTCCAGGCGGGCGAGGGATACGAAGCCGGGCGTGATGGCGCTGATCAGGCAGATGGCGATGCGGTGAGAGGAGGGCGATACTTCCTCATCTCTTCTCTTCAGGTGGCCCTACGGACCATATTTTATGGTTTTCGTTGGGATTCTGGACTATTATTTCTGTATTGAAAATTAAAACAGCTAAAAAAGAAATTAACAAATAATTTATGGAATTATAACACAATCGTGTCCCACATGGGTATTTTAGAGAAATTATCAAAGACTCTTGATATCTGGCTCACAGACGAGGATGAAGAGGGAGCAATGAGAAGAATTATCAGAAAGGGATTGAGTTTGAGCGGTATGTCGCCGGCCTCTTCACCCAGAAGGACCAATATTTTGCCATCCATGACTGGACACGGGACAATTATGATAAGAGCAACGGAATCAAGGTTGAATCAAATACCAACCCCGACCTTGTCATCAGGTATAAACCGAGGAACGAGAAGTTCGCCGTAGAGTGTAAATACCGCTCAGGATTTTACCGGAGCCAGAGGACCAACGGCCCGGCGATCAAATGGTCAAATCCAGATCAGATCAGGCGCTACAATGCCTATGCCGCGTCAGAGAAGATACCGGTCTTCGTGGTGGTCGGCATCGGCGGGAGCCCGTCTAACCCAAAGTTGATGTACTGCATTCCTCTGGAGGAGGCAAAATATCCCGAGCTCTTCCCAAGCATCTTTGATAAGTACGAGAGAGACCCCTGCAAAACATTCTTCTGGCGTAATGGGATGTTGAAATAAATTTTTTCAGCTCTGTAGAAACCTTCACGTATTGTGTGGGGGATGTGTGTCACCCACCTTCCCACCTCTTTGGCCGGGGGCGAGTGCCGCCCGGACCCCCGAGACCACGATGAGGTCTGGAAGGCAGAATAGATGACCATGACGAGTGCGTTATAGTCCACGACCAATCGTGTTCGCGGGGGGCCCGGGGGGCGGCAAGCCCCCCGCAGAGACAATAGTCCAGAGGGTTTGAGTCATTTTTTCTTTTTTTTGCTCACTAGAATTGAGCATGAACCGTGGGTTCACGCATACGCGATTGAAAATTTCATGTCACAGGTCTCCGGGGCATGGGAAGGATCTGTGGGCATTCTCCTTGTGACAGGGGAACAGCCAGAAATCTTGCATCGTGCCGCCTCCACCTATCCTCTCTCCGTGGGGGGTCCGGGGGGCACAGCCCTTCGGCACGAAACAGCGGTAAAGAGTCTGCGATTGAGGGCGGCACGACTGATCATCATGCCCTCCTATACCCTTGCGCCGGGGGCGCTGCCCCCGGACCCCCTACACCACGATAGGTCGTGGACGGCATCCCCTCTCCAAAGAATCTGCCTTCCCAGCCCTATCTTCATCGAGGGGGACGACCATAGGGAGTCGAGAAGATCTATGATCTTCGCTGTCCGGGGGAAACGAACGATAGTGAGTTCGAGATTATTTTCTATTTTCAAGAGAAACTCCGGCGCAATACTATAGGGAAGGCGTGATGGTCAGAACGTCCCATCCTGATCATAGAATCTTCTCCGCATAGCCAAGGGCGGCGAGGTGCTCAGTTCCCCTCACCTCCACTGTCACGAGGAGAAAAATCGAGGATTTTCTACAGGATCTCAGACAGTGGTCTGCGAGATCCACATGCCGCGATTCCCCCCTAAAAAAAAGGTTAGTAAGGGTAGAAGATGAAGAAGGCCAGACAGAGCAGGAAGAGCACCCATGCCGCCGGCTTGACATCATGCACCTTCCCCTGCACAATCTTGAGGAGCGGGAAGAGGACAAACCCGGCGCAGAGCCCGACACCCATGTTGTAGGTGAAGCTCATCAGCACGATGACCGCAAATGCCGGGATCGCCTCGGCATAGTCCTCGAAGTCCAGGTCCTTCACCGCCGACATCATCATGATCCCGACGATGATGAGCGCCGGCCCGGTGGCTGCCGCAGGGATGGCCGCAAAGAGCGGGGAGAAGAAGAGCCCGAGTGCGAAGAAGCCAGCGATGAAGAGGGCGCAGAGCCCGGTCCGTCCCCCTGCCTCGATCCCTGACGCAGACTCGACAAAAGTGCCGGTCGTCGTCGTCCCGGCGACGGCGCCAAAGACCGTTGCAAGCGAGTCGGCAAGGAAGGGCTTCTCGATCTCGGGCAGGTTCCCGTTCTCGTCCAGGAACCCGGCCTTGGCCGAGGCCCCGATGAGGGTTCCCATCGTGTCCAGGAAGTCCATCGTGAACATCGTGAGGATAACCGCAAAGAACCCCCAGGAGAGCGCACCCATCACGTCGAGTTGGAGGAAGACCTGCGAGACGTCGGGAGGCATGCTGACGATCTCCGTCGGGGCCTTCGCCACCCCGGTCGCAAAGGCGAGCAGGGCCGACGCAAGGATCCCGATGAGGATCGCGCCTTTCACTTTGCGGATCATCAGGGCCGCAATGATCAGGAACCCGATGACGGCGATCAGCACCTCAGGCGAGGTGACCTGCCCGATATGGAGCGGCGCATCCGCGGTCCCGAGGACGACGATCTTCGAGTTCACCAGTCCGATGAAGGTGATGAACATCCCGATCCCCACCGCGAAACTGACCTTGAGGTTGTAGGGCACGGCCTCGGCCATGATGTTCCTGGACTTCGTGAGCGTGAGGATGGTCAGGAGCACGCCCGAGATGAAGACTGCACCAAGGGCCGTCTGCCACGAATACCCCAGGACCCCACAGACCGTGTAGGCGACGAAGGCGTTCTCTCCCATATAGGGAGCGATCGCAAAGGGCCGGTTGGCATAGATGCCCATGATCACTGTCCCGAAGATGGCCGAAAGAATTGTTGCGGCCATCGCCGGTCCGAAGGGCATACCCGCCGCCTCAAGGATCGCCGGGTTGATGACGATGATGTAGGCCATCGTCATGAATGTAACAAGGCCGCCGACAAATTCCTTTTTGACCGACGTACCATGTTCGCTGAGTCTGAAATGACGTTCTAAGAAGTTCTCGCCCATTCTTGTAATCACCGTACTGATTTTTCACTCAATTTCGTACATTTTTGGTGAGGTGCAGATTAAGGGTGTCGGGGCTTGCAGGAAAGACTCATATAGAGGATGTGGCAGGAGGTAGGTAGGGGGGGCACCTATGGAAGGCGAGAAGACCCGGCCGCGGCCGAACCATCTTATTGAAGAGAAGAGTCCGTACCTGTTGCAACATGCCTATAACCCGGTGGACTGGTATCCCTGGGGCGAAGAGGCGTTTGAACACGCACGGCGTGAACATAAACCGATCTTTCTCTCGATCGGGTATTCGACCTGTCATTGGTGTCATGTGATGGCAGAGGAGTCGTTTGAAGATCCTGAGGTGGCACACCTCCTCAACGAGACCTTTGTCATGATCAAGGTCGACAGAGAGGAGCGTCCTGACATCGATGCAGTCTATATGGAGGCGTGCCTCTCGCTCACCGGGACAGGGGGGTGGCCCCTGAACGTCATCCTGACGCCAGAGAAACTCCCATTCTATGCGGCCACCTATATCCCCAAAGAGTCGCGTTTTGGGATGACCGGGATCTTTGAATTGGTCCCGCGGATACGGAGGCTTTGGGCCGACCAACAGAAGGACGTCGCCGCATCGGCCGACGAGATCAGGGACCGTCTCATCCGCGCCCAGACAGCACGGAAGACCGGCACCGAACCAGGGATCGATCTCATCCATCGTGCCTACCGGGAACTGATCAGACGCTACGACCAGACCAATGCCGGCTTTGACCACGCCCCAAAATTCCCAGTACCGCACACGCTCCAGTTTCTCATACGCTACTGGAGTGAGACTGGAGAGGAGAGAGCACTCGATATGGCCGAAGAGAGTCTGCGGGCGATCAGGGGCGGGGGGATCTTCGACCAACTCGGGTATGGGGTCCACCGCTACACCACCGACGCCGAATGGGTGGTGCCTCATTTCGAGAAGATGCTCTATGATCAGGCCTTCCTCGCCCTTGCCTGCACCGAGGCATACCAGGCGACCAAGGAAGAATTCTACCAGGAGACCGCAGACGAGATTTTCGAGTATGTTCTCAGGGATCTGCAGTCGCCTGATGGTGCGTTTTACACCGCTGAAGATGCTGACAGTGAGGGCATCGAAGGGAAGTTTTATCTCTGGACTGCTGAGGACGTGGGAGAACACCTCGATCCCACCGACGCGGACCTCTTTGTGAGGGCGTACGGCATCGGTCATGCCCTCAAGAGCGAGGGACCGGTACCGGGAGTGAACATCCTGCACCACCGGATACCGGTAGCCGACCTCACCGAGGAGTTTGCGATGTCTGAGAAGGAGGTACGGACGCATCTCGAAGACGCAAGGAAGATCCTCTTTTCGGCCCGTGCCTCGCGCCCGCGCCCGCCTGTCGACGACAAGGTGCTCCTTGACTGGAATGCCTTCATGGTCGCAGCGCTGGCCAGGGGCGGGCGGGTCTTTGGGGAGGAGCGGTATGTTGGAGCTGCCGAGAACGCAATGGGGTTCTTGCTTGGGCGAATGCGGGATAAGGATGGGGATCTCTTCCACCGCTATCGGGATGGCGAGACTGCGGTCCCGGGCATGCTTACCGACTATGCCGCCATGGCATGGGCGCTCACTGCGCTCTATTCTGCTACCTTCGAGGGGGCGTACCTGCGGGAGGCCAAAAGACTTGCCGACTGCATGATCGATCCTTTCTGGGACGAGGAGGAGGGGGGGTTC
>JAQVHG010000179.1 GCA_028696365.1 Methanofollis sp. | reverse complement strand
GGTGTCGAGATCAGGTCGGCTGAACTGTATTACCATGAGATTCGGAGAAGGGTGCCCCTCGACCTCACCGATGCATTGCGGGACCATGTCTGTGCTCTCTCTGAAGAGATGCACGACCTGTTCAGGAAGGGGAAAACCCCTACCGCAGAAAAATCTAGAGCCTGCAGACTCTGCTCTCTTGTCGACGTCTGCGTCCCGAAGTTGACCACGAAACGTCGCTCTGTCAAGAACTATGTTCGGATCCATGTGAGGGATGCGTGCGAGGGCGATCTCTGATTAAAATCCTCAGAAATCTCTCCAAAATCGGGGCGATATTCTCGCATCTATTCGCCCCCTCCTGTGGCCGTACATGGAGGGCATGGCCATTATCATTACCACCACTCATATGGACGACCAGAGGACGTGGTGAGAGGCGGTTTCCTCATCGCGCTGGATGAGTAAAGGCCCCTATGGGCATATCAGAAACTGGGGTTGATATGAGCCCGGATCAGGGACGTGGTTCATGAAACGGGGGGCGATATGGTGGGATCTGGGGTTGGGTCCTGGTCATGTTCTGGGGGTTTCTGCATCATCGAAGGAGTGGACTATCAGCATGAACGAGGAGATAGTAGGTGGGGGATCTAGAAATGTCCGTGAAAATCGAGTATTTTATGTTTTGCCATCTTTTCAAGGGCTTCTCGGTTCTCTGCGATAGATCTTGCAGGTGCCATCTGCTCGGATTCCGTAAGATGATTTGGATACCCATAAATCCTCATGAACAGATTTCCCTCCCATGCAAATTCCGGACCAGTGGGTGGGGGCGTTGGTGGTCGGACTCATCATACTGGTATTGGGGCAGTTGGTGCTGTCGTGCCGGGCATATTACCAATACAAAGATGATGTTCGGAATCAGATCGATGGAAAGATCGGGAACATCGCCACCTCTCTAGAGAACCTGAACGCCAAAATTGAGAACTGCACCATCCGGATCGAGAACATCTATGCACGGCTGGAATCCTTTGAAAACAAATACGACCGGGCCGACAAAGAACTCTGGAACAGAGCGGATCAGATCGAGCGAAGACTTCAGGATAAGAACTCACAGCTGAAGGAAGAATTATTAACATTGCAGACAACGTCTGACCTGTTGATGAAGGCCGGCCTCGCCGGTTCGGAAGACATATACAAAAAAACGAAGAGGGGATGACTGATGCCGTTGACGCCTGCACAATTTGAAAGGATGGAATATCTCCTGGGCAAGGCTCAACATACTTCGTTAGCTCCAAATGAACAAGATGAATTACGACGTTATGTTGTCGTCGAGCAACCAGGGGCAGAGGACGTTACGTTTGAAACCGTCGTAACGCTGGGGCTGATCATCGTCGGGGCATATCTGCTGTATAAATATCTTGAATCCCCGGCTTGAAATTGTCGCACGGATTCATGGGGTGTTTTCATGTGGCATGACCAGGACGTGCGGTTCATGCCCCAATTACTATGAATATGATCCAGAATATCGGCTTTATAGTGTTGGATAAAGATTTGATCGCCCCAAGCCCCCGCATGGACTTGACGCACAGAGAACAGAAACACCTTCTAGACGATCAGTCCTATGCCTTCCCGACCCAATCGCAATCCCGGGGGTGCCGGGGGGCAGCGCCCCCAGTGCGAGCATGTTGGAAAGCACATCGATCCGACGTGCCGCCCCCATCGAAGGACTCTCACCCCTGTCTCGCACCGGGGGGTTGCACCCCCCGAACCCTCACGAGGAAGATAGCCGAGGGGCGGCGATTGAAAGGGATCAAAGACCTTTTGACGCCCCGAAGAATTGCGAGAAGAAATTTTCATGCAGTATGCTTGAGACATCCTCTCGCTTCATGAGCGATTCTACCCAGTCCAATTTTTCATCTCAGAAATGGTGAGGATATCTCTCTCGCGCCCTCTTCAGAACCCTGCTGGAACATGATCCTTCACCCGCCTGAACGCATCATTCTATTCTACCAGAGATCGCGACCGCTACGGTCGGAACCATCACCGAACAAGCAGGAGAGCATAGGAGGCACCCTGACGCACGACCTCCCGTCATCAGCCGGGTACACCACTATGAACGATAATTCTGAAAATATACGCAAATATCAGAGAAACAACGAAAACAAGGAAAAGCAATGGGCCCGGTGCGACTCGAACGCACGACCTCCCGGTTATCAGCCGGGTGCACCACCGACTATGCTACGGGCCCTCTTCAGTGCCTGTTAGTGCCTGTAAATGTTGTACGAATACTGATTTAAAGGTTACGCCTTTTTTTGCCTCATGCCCCCTCATCATGAGGGATCATTAAAAAGGAGTCAGGACTACATACCATGGGACGCAGAATATGGTGAAACGATACCTCCTTGGGAACGAAGCCATCGCCCATGCCTGCATCGAGGCTGGCATCGACTTCGCGAGTGGCTATCCCGGAACCCCGTCGTCCGAGGTGGTCGACACGCTCAGGGCACAGAAGGAGCGGGAGTTCTACATCGAATGGTCAGTGAACGAGAAAGTGGCCTTCGAGAACGCCCTCGCCGCATCCTGGTGCGGGCTCCGCTCGATGGTGACCATGAAGCACGTGGGGCTCAACGTCGCCGCCGACCCCCTGATGACCAGCGCCTACACCGGGGCAAAGGGCGGGTTCGTCGTCCTCTCGGCTGACGACCCCTATGCCCACTCCTCGCAGAACGAGCAGGACACCAGGCGCTACGCGCACTTCGCAAAAATCCCCTGCATGGTCCCTTCGAGCGTGCAGGAGGCGCACGACATGATGAAGGACGCCTTCGCCCTCTCTGAGCAGGTGGGCCTGCCGGTCCTCTTCAGGCCGACGACCAGGATCTGTCACTCCAAGGGCGACGTCGACCTGGATGAAGTGAGCCAGGAGCACCGCACCGGCACCTTCGAGAAGGACCCGACGCAGTACGTCGTGGTCCCGGCGCACACCAGGATGCTCCACAAGAAACTCAACGACAAGCAACCCGCCGTCAGAAAGGCCGTCCTTGACCTCGGCTACAACACCGCCGAGGTCCGCGGCAAGACCGCGGTCGTGGCCTGCGGGATCGCCGCCTCCTATGTGCAGGAGGTGCTCCCGGCCGACGTCTCCTTCATGAAGATCGGGTGCTTCCCCATCGACCCGGCCTGGATGGAAGAGTTTGTCCAGGCGCACGAGACCGTGCTGGTCGTCGAGGAGGGGGCGCCGGTCGTCGAAGAGCGGCTCCGCCAACTTTCCTGTGGGGTGAAGGTCTTCGGGCAGTGGGACGGCGCCGTCCCGAAAGAGGGCGAATTCTCCCCGGCCATCGTTGCTGACGCAATGGTGCAGGCCGGGATCCTCGCGGCCTCGCCCTTCCAGGCTCCCGCCGCCCCGGCCCCAGACCTCCCGCCAAGGCCCCCGATCCTCTGTGCCGGGTGCCCCCACCGTTCGGTCTTTTATGCGATCAAGAGGGCCTTCCCTGACGGCATCTACCCCTCGGACATCGGGTGCTACACCCTCGGCCTCCAGCTCGGCACCGTGGACACCACCATCTGCATGGGCGCCTCGGTCACCGTCGGGAGCGGGATCTCCCACTCTGGCGAGGAGCGCCCGGTCGTCGCCACCATCGGCGACTCGACCTTCCTCCACACCGGAATCCAGGGACTCCTCAACGCGGTGTACAACAACGCCGAGATGACCCTCGTCATCCTGGACAACCGGATCACTGCCATGACCGGCCACCAGCCAAACCCCTGCACCGGCGAGACGGCGATGGGGACGGCGAGTGTTCCGGTCTCCCTCGAAGCCCTCTGCCGGGCCTGCGGGGTGCAGTTCGTCGAGACCGTCGACCCCTACGACTTCACCGCCACCCTCCAGGCGCTCAAGGAGGCGAAGGTGCGGCCTGGCGTCAAGGTGATCATCGCCAAACAGGCCTGCGTCATCACCGCGAGGCGGGCGAAGATCAGGCGGGGCAGGTACGCCGTCGACCCTGAGGTCTGCACCGCGTGCGGCGCCTGCCTCAGGTTCGGGTGCCCGGCCATCGGGTGCGACGAGCACGACAGGGCCGTGATCAACGAACTCTGTAACGGGTGCGGGGTCTGCGCCGACCTTTGCCCTACCGGCGCCATCGGAAAGGAGGGACGGAAATGAGCAGTTTTGACGTATTGATCGTGGGTATCGGCGGGCAGGGCACCATCCTTGCCTCAAACATCATCGGCGAGGCCTGCCTCATCGAGGAGACCCCGATCAAGGGCGTGGAGACCCACGGCATGGCCCAGCGCGGCGGATCGGTGGAGAGCCATGTCAGGATCGGCGGGGAGTACGGCCCCCTCATCGTGCCGGGCGGCGCCGACCTGATGATCGCCCTCGACCTCCTGGAGGCGGTGCGCTACCGTCACTTCCTCAAGAAGGGAGCGCGGGTCATCGCCAACGACCACATCGTCGTCCCGACCTCGGTGCACATGCAGCACCTGGAGATGCCCGAGCGCGACGCCCTCATCGCCGACCTTGCCGACTTCGACCTCACCCTGGTCGATGCTGCAGGCCTTGCGGCAGAGGCCGGCAACCTCATTGTCCAGAACGTCGTGATGCTCGGCGCCGCGGCGCCTTCGTTCCCGCTCAAGCCAGAGAGCCTGGAAGAAGCGGTGCGGCGTTCGGTCCCCCCAAAAACCCTCGACCTCAACCTCAGGGCCTTTGCCCTGGGGCGCGAGGCCGGGCTGAAGAAGGAATGAGCGGGGGACTTTCCCCCGGTTTTTTTGAGCAGTTGGAAGGGGGAAGCGGAGCGGCCGTCTTCGATCTCTTGTTTCTCTTTAAGGTGTTGCCGTCGAGGGTTCGGCTTCCCCGAACCCCCATAACTATAAGGATTAAGGCGGACGGCACACCGCCGGAGG
>JAQVHG010000178.1 GCA_028696365.1 Methanofollis sp. | reverse complement strand
CGCGTCAAACTTGTCGAGGAGGTTTTTTGGAAGAGAGATCCCGATCCTGGAGAGCTCATTGTCATGCTGCATAGTATGGTATAGTATGCATGACAATATAAATAATGCAGATTACGGTAACAACAAATGATTATATCTGCCTGACAGGCGGCATACGTCGTGTGCACAGCGTCAGGGAAGTGCTAGGAATTTTGGCCCATACCACCGGCACCGATTTATCTATAAAGACTGCGATATATATGGGAAGGGAGGTTTGAAGCAATTTGCATGACGTAATGGTACCAAACGTCAATATCGGGCTCGTCGGCCACGTGGACCACGGCAAGACGACGCTCGTTTCAGGGTTGACAGGGGTCTGGACAGACCGACATAGTGAGGAGATGAAAAGAGGTATCTCGATCAGACTCGGGTATGCCGACGCCACTTTCTATCAGTGTAAGAACCACGAAGGAAGCGAGGCATTCACGAACAAACCGGTCTGTCCGATCTGTGGCGAGAAATGTGAACCATTCAGGACAGTCTCGTTCGTCGACGCCCCAGGTCACGAGACCTTGATGGCGACGATGCTCTCAGGCTCCGCCCTGATGGACGGGGCGATGCTGGTCATCGCTGCCAACGAGCCCTGCCCACAGCCACAGACAAAAGAACATCTGATGGCCCTTGAACTGGTAGGGATCAAGAATATCGTCATTGTCCAGAACAAGATCGATGTCGTCACACAGGCTGACGCCCTGAAACATTATCAACAGATCAAGAAGTTTGTAAAAGGCACGATCGCTGAGGGCGCGCCCATCATCCCAGTCTCTGCGCAGAAAGAGATCAATATCGGGGCACTTATCGAGGCGCTCAACGAATATATCCCATCGCCTGAACGTGATCCAGAGGCCAAGGCTCAGATGCTCATCGCCCGTTCCTTTGACATCAACAAACCAGGTTCACACTGGCGTGAGATGAAGGGCGGTGTCATCGGCGGTTCATTGATCAGCGGGGTGATCAAAGACGGCGACGAGATCGAGGTGCGGCCAGGCATCAGGACCGAGGTGGAGAATAAGACGGTCTGGGAACCGATCAGGACCAAGGTCATCTCAGTCCACACCGGGAACAAAAAGATCAACGAGGCTACTCCTGGTGGGTTAATGGCACTCGGAACAAAACTGGACCCAGCGATCACCAAGAGCGACACCCTGGTCGGGCAGGTCATCGGACATGCTGGGGAGCTCCCGCCTGTCAGGGAGAAACTGGTCTTTAAGGTGGACCTGATGGACCGTGTCGTCGGGTCTGAAAGCGAACTTAAGATCGCTCCGTTGAAGCATCGCGAACCGCTGATGCTCTCAGTTGGTACGGCCGTCACGGTTGGTGTGGTGACAAACACCAAGAAGGACCAGAACCTGGCCGAGGTCGTCCTGAAGCGTACAGTCTGCGCTGACGTAGGGGCACGCATCGCCATCAGCCGGCAGGTCGAAGGGAGATGGCGGCTGATTGGGATGGGAACCCTCACAAAGTGAGGGTGCTCTTCGACACAAACGCCCTCATGATGCCGGTGCAGTTCAGAATTGATATCTTCGACGAACTCAGATCCCTCTTGGGAAGATATGAGCCACTGGTGCTCAGAGATGTCGTCGGCGAACTGGACGGACTGGCCCGGGGAGGAGGAAACGATGCCGCGGCAGCACGGGCTGGTCTCATCTTTGCAGAACGCTGCAAGATGGTCGAGGGGGCAAGTACTGCTCCGTCGGTCGATGACCGAGTGGCTGCCTATGCACGGGCCGAAGGGTGTATGGTGGTGACAAATGACCGCCGCCTGCGGGACGACCTGCTTGCCGCGGGTGTCCCCGTCATCTCGCTGAGAAAACAGAAAAAATTGGAACTATTAAGGAGTTAGCATGTATTATCGTGTGACGCTCGAGGACAAGGTCAGGGTGCCCCCGCACCGCCTTGGCGAGAACCTGGAGATTGTGATCCTGGACGAGCTCCAGAAGCAACTCGAAGGGAGCATCGACAAAGAGATCGGGATCTTCATCGCCGTGACCACGATCGACGAGATCGGCGAGGGTGAGATCGTCCCTGGCGACGGAGCAGTCTACTATGACGTGACCTTTGAGGCACTGGTACTCAGGCTCGCCCTCCAGGAAGTGGTCGAGGGTGAAGTGGTCGAGACGACCGGGTTTGGAGCATTTATCTCGCTTGGCCCCATCGACGCCATGCTCCATGTGAGCCAGATCTCTGACGACTTCATCACCTATGACGAGAAGAACAACACCCTCAACTGCCAGGAGTCCGCACGCTCGATCCAGGTGGGCGACGCCATCCGTTGCCGGGTAGTGACCCTGAGCCTCAATGAGCGCGAGCCAAGGGAAAGCAAGATCGGGCTGACGATGCGGCAGGCCGGGCTTGGGACCGAGAAGTGGCTGGCTGAAGAACGTGAGTTGGAAACGAGTGAGTAAAGATGGCAAAAGCACGGAAGAAAAAGGTGCTGAAGGTCTGCAGAGACTGTCACAAAGTAGTGGAGGGCGAAGTCTGCATGACCTGCAACTCAAGTAACCTGACCGAAGATTGGGCTGGTTACCTGGTCATCGTCGACCCGACCCGTTCTGAGATCGCACAGCGAATGGATATTGAGATGCCTGGAAGGTACGCCCTGAAGGTTCGCTGATGTTGCGTCTGCCTGAAGAGCACAGAAAACGATTCAAAGAACCTTTCGGGGAACTCTTCCCCGAATTGGAAGACGCACTCCCGACGATCGAAGGGAAGACTGTCTACACAGTCGGAGACGTGGTGACACACAACTTCCTTGCAGCAGGAGGGACACCTGCGGTTGCGGTGATCGATGGATATACCATGCGTTCACCCTGTGGAAAGACACCGCTCCTCCTCTTCAGGCGGGTGCAGGTGAAAAACCCGGCAGGGGCCCTTACCGAGGAACTCGGGGAGGCGCTGGAGGAAGCGGTCCTTGACCCCCCGACCCTGGTCCTGGTCGAGGGTGAGGAGGACCTTGCGGTGATCCCGCTCGCGCTCATCGTGCCTGACGGTTCAATCATTCTCTACGGTCAACCTGGGGAAGGGGTCGTGGTCTGCAGGGTGACCGCAGATCTGAAAAATGCCGCAAAAGACCTCCTTTCTTTATTTGTCCCTGCATCGGGTTAGTCCCTGTACAGGGCATCATGTTTTAAATAACCATGTCGACAATATTTGAGGGATATCGATGGAATTCAACATCACCCGTGACTACCGGAACGAACTCCTGAGCCGGAGGGAAGTTTCCTTCACGCTCACCTACGATGGTGCAACCCCATCCCGGGACGAGATCCTCGGGAAGCTGGGCGCAAAGCTCGACGCCAAGAGAGAACTCATGGTGCTCGAGACGACGAAAAAGCCGTATGGCGTTTCGGAGAGTTCGTACATTGCGAGAATATACGACACCGCAGACGAACTCACGAAGACTGAGCACGAATACATGATCACGCGCAGTGCTGAGAAGAAGGCCGAGGCTGAGGAGGCCGAGTGATCATGGCGGCAAAGAAAAAAGGAGCTGCTCCTGCAGCAGCGGTCAAGCGGAGTGCATTCTTCAAGGTTGAGGGTGACAAGGCAGTGCCGCAGCGCAAATACTGTCCCCGTTGTGGGCCTGGGGTCTTCCTGGCTCAGCACAAGGACCGCCTTGCCTGTGGGAAGTGCGGCTATACTGAGTTCACGAAATAAGCGGAATGCAAAAGGGCGACAAGGTACTGGGGATCGAAGGGACTGCCTGGAACCTCAGTGCTGCTGTTTTTGGTGACGGCCTCATCTCCCTCTACTCAAAGCCGTATCAACCGGCGCAGGGAGGGATCCATCCGCGGGAGGCAGCCCAGCACCATGCCTCTGAGATGCGAGAGGTCATTGCCAGCGTGCTTCCCGACCCGGCCGAGATCAGGGCGGTGGCCTTCTCCCAGGGGCCTGGGCTAGGGCCTTGTTTGCGGACGGTGGCGACGGCGGCGAGAGCGCTTGCTCTGGCTCTTGACGTCCCTCTGGTTGGGGTGAACCACTGTGTCGCCCATGTGGAGATCGGCCGGTGGGCCACCGGGTGTGTCGACCCGATTACCCTATACACCTCAGGGGCGAACACCCAGGTGCTCGGGTACCTGAACGGGCGCTACCGGATCTTTGGGGAGACGCTGGACATCGGACTTGGCAACGGACTTGACAAGTTCGCACGGAGCAAGGGCCTCCCACATCCAGGGGGGCCGAAGATCGAGGCGCTCGCACGGGGCGGGGAGTATATCCATCTCCCGTACACGGTGAAGGGCATGGACCTCGCGTTTTCCGGGCTGATCTCCGCAGCGCAGGAGAGCACCGCCCCGATTGAGGATGTCTGCCACTCTCTCCAGGAGACGGCCTTTGCGATGTGTGTCGAGGTGACCGAGCGGGCCCTGGCCCAGACCGGCAAGGACGAGGTGTTGCTCGTCGGCGGGGTCGCCGCCAATAGCCGTCTGCGCGAGATGCTCCAGACGATGTGCAAGGAGCGGGGAGCAAAACTCTTCGTGCCTGAACCGCAGTTCTGCGGCGACAACGGAGCGATGATCGCCTATACCGGGAAGGTCATGCTCGAAGCAGGGGCGACCCTGCCGCTTGAGGCGTCGAGGGCGAACTCCCATTATCGGCCCGACGAGGTCGAGGTGGTCTGGCGGAAGGACGAGGTGAAGCACGCGCCTGAAGGCGGTCATCGCCGGGGGGCCGAGGCGGTCGTCACCATCGGCGAGGAGGCCGTGACCAAGCGGCGAGTCTCAAAATCGTACCGGGTCACGCCCCTTGATTCCACCCTGATCACCGAGCGGACGCGGGCCGAGGCACGGCTCATCGCCGCCGCACGGAAGGCCGGGGTGGCGACCCCGATCATCTCTGACGTCTCAGAGGACATGATCACGATGGAGCGGGTGGACGGCAC